>CAZHPG010000027.1:0-7079 GCA_964534055.1 uncultured Muribaculaceae bacterium
AAAGTTCCATGGTATTTAAATCCAGATGATATGAAAGTTTTGGAATGGGGCAATCCAATACTTTGCGAAATGGGTATGCCAGAAATAGATTTAATAAAAAATCCACCGCAACCTTTACCAGCCGGCGAAATAGAAATATTGCCAGGGATTTTTGCAACCGCAATTCATTGCCCGGGGCACAGCCCTGGCGGTATGGCGTTTTATTTCAAATCCGAAAATACTTTGCTGATTGGGGACACTTTATTCCAAGAAAGTGTTGGGCGTTATGACTTGCCGGGCGCCAGCAAACAGCAATTAACCGAATCGATTTCAAAGATTTACAACATGAATTTACCAGATGGGACAATTGTCATTCATGGTCATGGCCCAGAAACAACGATTGGTTGGCTGAAAGAAAACAATCGCTTTTTTAATAAATAGGCTTATAATTGTGACAGTGCAAAGCACAAACAAGGAGAAAACACATGAAAAAACTTTTAATCGTTGCTGCAATTGTTGGATTGGCCGCTTGTGATCAAAAAACAGAAGAACCAAAAACATTACCAGAACAAACTGCAGAAACCGTTCAGGAAGTTAAAACCGAAGTAAAAGAAGTCAAAACCGCCGTCAAAGCAGACGCTGTTAAGGCAAAAGAAGCCGTTAAAAAATCAGTTGCAAACACCAAAACGGCCGTCAAAACCACCAAAACCGAAGTAAAAGAAATAGTTAAATAATTACAACTTCGATATTTAAAATCCGCCCAATTGGGCGGATTTTTTTATCTTTCTACCACTTCCCAGTAATACCCCTCGGCACCGGTGCCAGATTGACCGGGACCAGTTGAAGGGTTAAGTTTTCCAAACCTTAATGCACAACTTTTGTCACTGTCCAAACATTCTGCACTGGGCAGCGGTATCGTTCCAGCATTGGGCGACATAACTATATTCCACTTTCCATTTACGTCAGTTCCAGATGTCCCGTCATAGACCAACGTATACGTTCCATCGGCCTGCAGCAATCCCGCTGTAATCGCCGCACCCTTGTAAAATATTGGTGCTGCGCCCATTCCGTTCAGATTCAGTGTTGCATTATCATCATTTGCCAAATGCATCTTTGCAACAACCTTGGTCCCGGCGTTGAGATAAGTCGCACTTGTTGGATAATTGTTTGAATCCGTAATTGTATATGCCGCAGCAACTCCACCGGTAGTTACCACCGCACCACCATAACTCAAAATCCCACGCCTAAGAGTATCGCCACTATATCTACGATAACTTCCTGCAGCGGATCTTCTTATGTCATCAGGGGCGGCCTGCATTACACTTGAACCTACAACCATCCATTTATCAATTGAAGACTTGTATACAAAATCTGCCGTGCCATTTACTGGAAAATAATAAGCTGGTATATTCATCCCAGAAGTGACCTGTATATTTTTTGCACCAGTGGTATTTACATCTAATGTTGCATTGGCATTATTTTCGGCATGCATTTGCAGTCTGACTTTTGCCCCGTCTTGCAATACAAATCCCGAAATTGTTGCGGTATAGGCACTGGCTGTTCCGGTGGTTGTTGCATATCCACCGGCGGCAGCGTTGAATGTCTGTGCACTGACCAACTTGTCCGTTGTATCCGTGCCGGTTAGAATATCCGGAACGGTCAATGCACCCGCAATGGTTGCCAGACTGGTACCCTCCAGTTTCATTTCACCAGTTGCGCCATCTGCAACATATTTTGCTATTTGTCCCGCTGTCGCCATATTCGCACCCGAAACCGCGGTCTTTGTATCCACATAGGTTTTAGATGTCAATGCAGCGTGCGCCGGCACATTAAAAATAAATATAAAAAACGAAAAAATAAGTATAAAAAGTGGCATACGTAAGTTCAACCACGCATTAAATAATTTATGATAACGCAAAAGCCCCGAATGCCCCGGGTTTCCTATCACTTTACCCCTTCCCCTTTACTTAACAGTTTAACAAATTATGCAATATGGGTCAAAGGAAAAACGCATATAAAATAAAAATAATTCGCCCATTTTTATAGCGAACAATTTCACGATAAAAATTACCCCCCTCGGCAAAGGGGGGTGCACAAAAAATGATAGTTTTTTTATATCAATTTCCCCATCAAATTTGCGACATCGCACATCCGATTCGAAAATCCCCATTCGTTGTCATACCACGATGTGATATGCAACAATTTATCACCAATCATACTTGTTTGAGTTGCATCAAATATGCTGCTGCGTGCGTCATGGGTAAAATCAACACTGACCAAAGGTTTTTGGTTAAAGCCCAAAATCCCCGCCAATTTACCCTTGCTGGCCGCCAACATTGCAGAATTTACATCGGATTCTTTTGTCGCTTTTTTCAAATTCACAATCAATTCAATAACTGAAACATCGGGCGTTGGAACACGTAAAGATGTTCCGTTTAATTTACCCTTTAATTTTGGTAATACCAATCCGATTGCCTTGGCCGCGCCGGTGCTGGTTGGAATAATAGACATATTTGCCGCGCGCGCACGTCTGGGGTCGCGATGATTTTTATCCAGCAATTGTTGATCGCCTGTATATGAATGAACCGTTGTCATCCAACCATTTACTATCCCAAACTTTTCATCCAAAACATGTGCGACAGGGGCCAGACAATTTGTTGTGCAACTGCCGTTGGAAACTATTTTTGCGCTTTTCTTTAATGTTTTTTCATTCACACCGAAAACAATTGTCGCATCTGCGCCATCACTTGGCGCCGAAACCAAAACGCGTTTTGCGCCGGCTTTTAAATGAACCTGTGCCTTTTCAGCATCTGTAAAGATTCCTGTGCATTCCATAACAATATCAATATCCAATTTTCCCCATGGCAATTTTGTTGGATCGCTTTCTGCGAAAACCTTGATATTTTGTCCGCCAACCTTGATAGTGTTTCCCGACGACACAACTGGGACCGGCAAATGCCCATGAACTGAATCATATTCCAATAAAAATGCAGACTGTTCAACCGGCATCAAATCATTGATGGCCACAAATTCCAAATCATTACGCTTTGATTCAATCGCTGCGCGTAATATCAAGCGCCCAATACGACCAAACCCATTAATTGCTATGCGTGTTTTTCTCATCCTTACTTCCTTTTAGTTGGACATTGGAAATTATACACTTTATAATAAAAACCGCAATGAAAATTAGATCCTATATAATCGCTGGGCCCACGGCCAGTGGCAAATCAGATTTTGCTGTCGCACTTGCGCGAAAGGTCGGCGGCGTTGTAATAAACTGCGACAGCGTCCAGATTTATAAAGGCATCGAAAACATCAGCGCCAGTCCGCTGGCTGAAAAAACTGATGCGGTCGTTCCACATAAACTTTTTTCAATTCTGCCATTGACCGAACAAATCAGCGTTGCTGATTATTTGGAACTGGCACGCAAAGAATACAATGCGGCAATTCAATCCGGCAAGCCTGCGATATTCGTTGGTGGCACGGGCTTTTACATTAATGCCATCATGAATGGGATTTCACCCATACCTGAAATATCGGACGACAATCGCAATCGCGCCCGCGAAATGGTGCGCGATTATCCGGACGCTGCGAAAAAGTTATTATTAAATGCGGACCAAAAATTTGACAGCTTTGATCCCCAACGAATGGCACGCGCGTTGGAAGTATTTTTGGAAACCGGACGACCTTTGAGCGAGTGGCAATCCCTGCCCCGTTGTGGAGGCGTTGCGCCCGATGCATTAAAAATTTTAATCAATCCGCACAAAGAAATTTTGGCCGCGCGAATTGCAGCACGAATACCATTAATGATTGAAAATGGTGCAATGGATGAGGCACGCGCCGCTATTGATTCTGGTTGGGACACAGGACGCGCAATCGGCGCAAGTGAGGCCGCAAAATTTATTCGTGGCGAAATAACTAAATCCGAAATGATACAAAACTGGATTACCAGAACAAACCAATATGCCAAACGCCAAAGAACTTGGTTCAAACATCAATTTGGCGCAGACATTGAAATCGGTCATATTCCAACAAACGGGGATTTGGAAAATGTTTGCAAGCAATGACATCGTCAAGGTCTTGGTTCCGATTGCAGTTGGCGATGGCTATGATTATCGCCTGGATTCGCCTGCTGACATTGGTGCATTTGTTCGCGTTTCCGTGATGAATCGCCCGATGATTGGTGTGATTGTTGGCGGCGGCGATTCTGGCCTACCCCCCGAAAAAATAAAATCTGCAACGCCTTCATCCTTCGTCCTTCAACCTTCAACCTTGATCTGGATTCATAAAATGTCCGAATGGACAATGATGCCGCCTGGGGCGGTTTTGCGATTGATTATCAATGTGCCCGAAGCATTTTCCCAACCAAAAACAGAACAACTTTACACATTAGAGATAACGCAAAAAACAAAAATGACCGACAATAAACAGGCGGTCGCTGATGCATTTGCAATAAGCGATGGCGAGCCAATGACCGCATCAGACATTCAGAACATTGCACGCGTTTCCAGTGCCGTTGTGCAAAGAATGATAAAAAACGAAATCTTAAAACCCGCTGGGCAGCAAGAAAAAAAACGCGAATCCGAAATCATAAATTATTTTGATACCGGTTGCGTGAAATTAAATACAGAACAGCAAGCCGCTGCCGATTCGATTAAATTGCAAAAATTCTTGGTTTATTTATTAGATGGGATAACAGGAAGTGGCAAGACCCAGGTTTATTTCGATTCTGTTTGGCGCGCATATGCGGCGGGAAAATCAGTATTATTGATGATGCCAGAAATAGCATTGACTGCGCAATTCATGAATCGATTTGAATCCAGATTCGGTGCAAAGCCGGTCGTATGGCACAGCAATTTAACCGCTGCCCGACGGCGCGACATTTGGCGCGGTGTTGCAAATGGAGAAATACGAATCGTTGTTGGCACGCGATCAGCATTATTTTTACCATGGCAAAATCTGGGGCTGATTGTCGTTGATGAAGAACACGACGGATCATATAAGCAAGAAGATATGGGAAATTATCACGCGCGCGACATGGCAATCTTGCGCGGGAACACCGAAGATTTTCCAGTAATTTTGGCATCTGCGACCCCTGCCGCGGAAACTTTGCGCAACGCAGCTGATGGCAAATACATCCATCTGAAATTAAAATCCAGATTTGGCGGCGCATCAATGCCCGCCATAGAAACGATAGATATGCGGAAAAATAATGAAGAAAAAAATACTTCATTATGCCATCTGTCGCCAACGCTTTGCGATGCAATTTGTGAAACATTGACATCTGGTCACCAGGCAATGCTGTTTATCAATCGCCGCGGATACGCGCCAATCGTTCAATGTAAAAAATGCGGATGGCATGCGGACTGTCCGGATTGTTCGGTCGGAATGACCCATCACAAAAAAAATAACTCTTTGCTTTGCCATGTCTGCGGACGCACCATGCCAATGCCTGGGAAGTGTCCTGATTGCGGCAGCACAGATTTATCAATGTCTGGTATTGGTCTGGAAAAAATCCAGGAAGAAATCGCAGAAAAATTTCCAGCCGCACGAACCGCTTTGGTGTCATCAGACACAATGATGTCGCGTCAAGCCCTGGAAAGATTGGTTTCGCGGATGGAATCTGGCGACATCGACATTGTTATTGGAACCCAGATTTTGGCCAAAGGTCATCACTTTCCAAATTTGACCCTGGTCGGGGTAATTGATGCAGACATGGGATTATTCGGCGCAGACTTTCGCGCGGGTGAAAAAACTTTCCAGCAATTGTTTCAGGTCGCCGGGCGCGCGGGGCGCGAATTATTGCCTGGCCGCGTATTGTTGCAAACCTATCAACCCGAGCATCCTGTTCTGCGGGCAATTTGCGCCAGCAATCGTGATGAATTTATGGCAACGGACTTGGCGGGACGACGGGCCGCAAAAATGCCACCATATGGCCAGTTGATTGCAGTGATAGTAGAGGCGGAAAAAGAAACTGTGTTGAAAAAATTCTGTTCGGATTTAGCAGCCGCTGCACCAAAAATTGAAAACGCAAAAATTTTGGGACCAATTCCGGCACAGATTTATAAAATTCGCACATGGCACAGAATGCGATTTTTGGTCGCAGGTGAAGAACGCGCCAGTCTGCAATCCGCCGTAAAACATTGGTTGGGAAAGGTAAAACAGCCCGCAAATGTTCGTGTTAAAATCGATGTAAATCCCCAGAACTTTATGTAATTATTTTACATTCTGTTTCATTTTGGCCCACATTTTTTCAAATTTTACATTTCGTGCCAAAGTCCGCAAATTCGGATATTTTTCGAAAATCGGGTCTGTATCCCATAAATCAAATACACTTTTGCCGGCCTGTTTTTCCAACTTTGCGATGTCTTTTTTATTTTTATCAAAATATTCATCGCCAACCAGAACGCGGACGATTGTATCAAAATCAGATTTTGATGTGAACATATTCGCGGCCCATGCCGCAACGCGCGCACGGCGATTACCCTTTAATCCGCGCAATCCATGGGATTTTATGGTTTCACACAACAGCATCAGCCACGAATGCAAACGGCGATCCCGCCGCAAAACCAGATAACAAAAAGTCGCTCGCTTAAATTTCACTTTTCGATTATGGTATAATTATTAAAAAGGAGCAACCCCCATGTTTTCATTAAATCAATTTCCCCTGCCCTTTGCACATAACGCGCTGGCACCACATATTTCAGAGCGCACAATCGAATTTCATTATGAAAAACATATGGGCGGATATATAAATAATCTGAACGGATTGATTGCTGGCACAGAATTCGAGGACGCAAACTTGGCCGAAATCATAAAGGAATCGTCTGGGAAAACATTTAATAATGCGGCGCAAACCTTTAACCACAATTTTTTCTTTAACTGTCTGAAAAAGGATTGCGGAACGCCCGTCCCCACTGAAATCGCAGAATTGTTGCCAGATTTCAAGACGGCGGCCGCGGGATTATTCGGCAGTGGCTGGGTATGGATTTCACGTGATGAAAATGGAAAATTGATAGTTGAAACGACGGCGAATGCAGACACCCCACTGACACATGGCCGCACACCGATTTTGACATTGGACGTGTGGGAGCATGCGT
>CAZHPG010000028.1:0-6957 GCA_964534055.1 uncultured Muribaculaceae bacterium
GCGCGACAGAATCTTTACCTATATTGATTTTGGGGATAAAGTTATTGCCATGACTCAACGCCCTGTTGTGTCCATCTTGGTTGAAGGCGGCGAATCGCCAGTTGGATTCCGCACCGATGGTGAAAACGGACGTCTGTTGATTGTTGAAGCGGTTGGCGACATGGTATTGCGCAGCGGTCAAAGAATTGTCTGCATCAAACGCCGTGCAAAGCCTTTCTTGATTGCTGATACTTCCAGCGTTATGGCACTGGCCGAATCCAATGTTATGCAAAGCATGCAATCGTCACAGTCCTTGCAAAATGTTGGTTATGGAAATATGCCAATTGATTCCGGCATGATGTTACAGCCTGTCGTTGACCAAAATGGATTTCAGCCACCGATGACAATGCCGGCAAACGGCACGACCAGCGGTGCGACCGGTGTGAACATGTTGCCGAATGTCCGCAATACTGCGGGTTCTTTCCTGCCACAAAGCGACATTCCAATTATAACCTCTAATCAGGCGGGTGTTGCGGTGGAACTGAAATCTGATACTTCGGTCAAGGCCTTGAACGATTATTGGACAAAGTTACTGGCAAAATTCAGTGGCGAAGATGGACAGGGATTGCTGAATCCTTACCGGAACATGGTTTATTTCGCCGTTGACGAGGCTGGGGTCGGTGATTTGGGAACAGGCGCAGCAACCGCACGACTTTATCGTCTGCGTGTTGGGCCTATGTCAGATATTGAAAGCGCACAAAAATTTTGCGATAAAATGACAAAGTTCCAGGGAACAGCCTGCAATGTTGTAAGAGTACAATAAAATAACTGATAGATATGAGCCAGATAACAACCAATATTTCAGAAGTAAAAAAATCAATGCCGCGGCCTGTGCTGTGGATTGTTATGTTTGCTGCCTTTGTGGTGGTTGTTATTTTGCTGGTTCTGCTGATGCGGCACGACCCGAAAGAAAAACCAAAATCACAGCCGGCGGTTGTTTTGGAACTGACCACGGATCCATCAGAAATTGCATGGCAAAATATACCTGTCGGCGAAAAGCAAACCCAGACCATCAAAATTACTGCTAATACTGTTGCGGTTATCCCCAGTATAAAACTGTCCCAAAAAATTGATGGATTAAGCATAGATACCACTTGCACCAATATGGGTGAAATTACACTTGGTATCCCTTGCAGCGCAGAATTGACTTGGACGCCAGCCGCAGATTTAGAGATGACTGGTATCAAAATCCTTATTGAATATTATCCCGCCAGTGCCGAAGCTAAAATGGCACAAACAGCGGAAATTCCTGTTGCACTTTCTACTAAAAAAATAGAACCCGCAAAGCCGGCCCCTGAACCGGTTTTACCTGAGCCAGAAATCAATCCTGTGGCACAGGCGGTCGAAACACTTGCACCGACATTTGCAAAAGAAAATTTGGCACCGCCGGTCACTACCGCGGCATTGAATACAGAACGTTGCTATGAATTTGCATTCGGCGGTTATGATGCATATGGGAAACAAATCGGATGGATACGTCCCCAAGGTGGTCATTATCTTTTTCATCCTTTTTCCGATTTGGACTGCACCAGCCCAATTGGCGAGTATAATTTAAGCACTGGATTTATAACTGATCTGAAAAATCCCAGCCGAAAAATAGGTTCTGACTTTGATCGAATTGGATTTATTGTGTCCGCGGCAAATGTTCCGGTATTGTCCAATCCAACGAATGCGCGCGTGCAAAATCGTGCACGCCAAGCCACTGCGGCCGCCGCAGATTTACCCGGTGCAGCGGGCGGCGCAAAACGTTTATCTGAAATAAATCCAGCATTTGCATATAAACCGGAAAGCAATCTGGTGCCATCATCTGCTGGGGATGCATTTATATCAACCGACCCATACGATCGCACTTTCGTTCTGCGTCAGTATAAACCAATCCCAGCAACAATCGTGAACGAGGTTCGCGCAGATGCAAAAATTGAACGTCAATCCATGTTACCAGTTCAGGCAACTGTGGACAGACATGTTTATTCCGATAATGGTCGCACAATAATAATTCCAACCGGAACATTGATGCTGGGCTATTTGACCGGTGAAATGCCTGGACCGTATAAGGCTATCGGCCGCATGCAAATCAAATGGTATCGCTTTGTTCGTCCAGATGGCGTTGAATTCAGTTTCGCAGGTGATGAACCATTTGCTGGCGACAGCCAGGGCCGTGTTGGCGTCCCAGGCCACGGCAGCACCGATTACATGGAACAATTCATAATGCCAATGATAACGGCAGTTGTCCCTGCGGCGGTAAATTTAATTGCACCAATTTCGGACAAGTTCGTAAATCAAATCGATTTGGATAACAATACTGTTACACAAAGCGGTCAAGTTCGTTCATCCGAATTGGCCAAGAATGAAATTATTTCAACATGGAACAGGGTTGCGCAAAAATTGATGGTGGACATGCTGGACAACACGGTTCCTCCATTCTCTATTGCTGCTGGTACGCGTATAACAGTATATTCGCCAAAAGATTTAATTGTGAACTTCTGCGACAAGGTTAATGGACTTGAAAATTGCAATTTAACACCTTCTCAATACGTTTCCCACAAAGTGTCAGATGCAAAGCCAAATTACGATGATGCGTCATGGGTCGGTCAGGTTCGCGGATTTGATATACAGAAATATTGCGGCACAAACGGACAACTGGGAACGGGCGTTACTGCACAAACAATTTCAGAGGCTGGTTATGACTATCGCACGGTTGTCGCATATTGCCAGTCAATTCAGTATGAAGCGAAAAATAATGCAAAACAATCTGCTGTTTATACCAATCAACAGCAAACCGGTATTGTTGGCACCAATGGCCAGCAACTGACCAAAGGAACCAAAGAATATAACGAGCAGGTTTTGGGTCTGCAATACAACGCCGATGGCACAATAAAAAATCCGTTTACCAAAGAATCCGCGCCCGCTGCAACAACTGCCAAAACATTGACCTGTGAAGATGGCAATGCGCCGGATCTGAACGGCTGCTGCACGGGCGAGATTTATACAGACATGGGCACCCAAGGGTTCAACTGCTGCCCATCAAGTGGCGGGGATTGTTTCCCCCCAATAATTTAGCATCTTTTTGTTAAAGAGCGGCTTGCATTTCCCTGCATTTTATGATAAACTTGCCACAAGAGAGAATATGAAGATTTTAATCAGATTTTTATCTGTTTGTACTGCTTGCTTCGCATTGGGAACCGCCTATGGCGACAGCCCTATTGGCGGACCAGGGCCGACTTTTGCCAATTCTGGCGGACTTTCCGGCAACAAAACTGCATTTACTGGAAACATTGGCGCACTGAATAATAATCGGTGGAATAATGCGATGAACCCCAATCCAATGGGACAACAGGGGGCAGTTGCAGATTTTGGAAATTGTAATTCACTTATTTTGCGTTGCGCCCAGCCAAAATGTTCGGGCTGCACAACAATAGATTTGGCACTTCCCATTGTAAGTGGCTGTGTCCAAAGTAATCCTTCATGCAAGCAATATGGCGACGCTTTGATTCAAACCCTGGCGGCGCAAATGGTCAGCACGGCGAACGCAAAAGCGACCGAGGCACAAAATGCGGCAGCGGCGCAAGCGGCCAGCGCGGCAACAACGCAATCAAATGAACAGATTCAGCAAATGCAGCAGCAAATGACCCAGATGCAGCAACAAATGCAGGAACAATCTGCCCAATCCGCAATGGCCGTGCAACAAGCACTGGACGAGCAAAGACAACTGGCAGCACAGGCACAGCAAGCACCGGCACAACCAACATACTCGGCCGACACAGCAATCACAAATGCCGCGACAAACGGCGTATCGGCGGACGTTTTGGCGCGCGAGCAAATTGGCGGTCAAATACTGACCCAACTTGAAAATGCTGACGTCGCAATGAAAGATTTAAAAAGCACAATGCAAAATGTTTTTGATTATGCGCGTTGTGATATAAATGGCAATAACTGCCAGGGACCGCGCCGCGTAAAAGCGTTCAAGGACAAGGCAAATAAATTTTTTGACCCATACGAATCTGTTTTAGATGAATTGTATGACGCGCTTATTTTGGCGCAAACTTTGGGTGTTGATATAACCGATATTTACATGATGCTGAATGGCTCGTGCAATGTCTGGGGAAAATATATGTGCGAACCGTGCGACCCGGACAAAGCCACGGACGAAAGTATAACTTTCGGGCACGCTTGCACTAATGGGACAGCAACAAAAGATGATAATGGCAAAATATCAAAAACTGGATATTTTTATGATGTAAAAAAAGATTGGGCATCTGATGGCAGTTATAAAGTATCGTCTAAACAAGCACATTGTACTCTTTTGAACATGCTTACCAACCAAGAAGAAGTTCAGCAAAACTGGCTGAATATGGATGCGGGCAGTTCGGGCGGTATTCGCGTTGCATGTGCATCTGATGCAATTGAAAATTCCATGCTATTTAAAAATCGCAAAAAGCAGGCAGCCATTGATATAGATATCCTGCGCAGAATCGTAAACCAGGACGCACCCGCCATTGGCAGTAAAGCGGACGACGCAAAAACGTTTTGCGAAACATCATCAGACGATAAAATAGAAATCCTTAAAAATATGGTTGAACTCAAAAAATTGCCTGTGCGGAATTTGTGTGTAAAGAAGGATAAGATGGATACATCAGTTGCACTGAATACCGAATCTTCAAATAATGGTTGTGGTGAAGATAACGACAACGATTATATAAATTCGATTGTTGCCCTGTGCAGCACGCACGCGTATAACATTGGTGCAATTCATAATCCAACCGATAAACAGAAAATGAATAATGTTGTTGCGTTGAAATCGACCATCATCACACAGCAAATGAAAAAACAATATGATTTTCTGAATGTAACGACAAAACGTCTGAAAACCCAATTGGAAAAATCCATACTGACGGCAAAGGTTCAGGCCGCCGGCGGCAATGCAACCGACAGCTCAACCAATACCAAATCCAATTCTGGTGATAAGAATATAATACTTGCTGGAACCGAAAATTGTAATAACAAGGCAACCAGTCCCGAGGTATTTTCTTGTTTGCGCAGTAATTACAATCTTATTTATAATATGTCTAATGGCGGACAAATAATGAACTCTGACGCAAAAAAACAACTTGCTGCAGATTACAATGTAATGATTATGAATCTACCGAATGGAATGTCCGAAGGAAATCTGAATAAAAACAATTTGGGATGCAGCAGTGCGTCCGGAATATCTGGTAAAACACAAATGCAAGAATGCTTGCAGATATTAAATTCTGGAATACGCCAAGCATCAGAAAAAGTTAATCAAAAAAGCAATTCTGGCAACTCTGATAAATTCGGCCAACAGAGCTCATAAGCAAATAAAAATTTTTATATTCCTCCGATTCGCTTTATTGGCGAATTTTTTTTAACGCATCCAAACACAAAAAGCCCTATAAATCAAATCCTCAGTTCTATATATGATTGTATGGTTTGTGCGTATTCAATTATTTTTAATATAGGAATACATACCCAGTAATTACGCTGGGTAATACGGAGAGAGAAAAAATGAATGCCAACCTAAAAACAATACCTTTATCTTGCACGATTCAAGACGATTTAAGCAAGAAATTCCAAGACGCCGATCAGATGTGGTTTTGGTTTATGACATGCCGCAAAAAGGACACGTTGTCATCATACAATGTTGCACGGATGCGAACCGGACGGCCTGTTGCGCACAACCCTTATCCTTGCGAGGCGATTGATGTAGAGACGCTGGTAACGCGGCTTTATCTGTCGGGGAAACTTACCCCCAGACAATTAAAGGTTATGAAAGAGTTCGGGGATATTAGACGCGCACCACACCAACACGACTGGGGGGAAAACACAAAAGCCGCCCTTTGGTGTGATGCAGTGCGAACTATCGCGCACGCCGCAAAAGCAAAAGGATGGCTGGAATAACAGGTAGGAGGTAGGAAGTAGGAAGTAGGAGTTATAAGATAAAAAATTCTTTAATTATAAAAATAAAACTTTTATTTTTTACTTCCTACCTCCTACTTCCTACTTCCTACCTCCTACTTAAAAACCAAAGGTTTTTCATGATCATCGGATTTACACACAAAACTGGCAAAATACTGCCGCGCATCTTATGCCGACATTTTCGCCATTGCGCAATAGTTTTAGAGCATAAGACACACGGCACAAGGCATAGATATACAATGATTCAGGTCGGGTCAGGAAAAATAAGTTTAATTCCTCTGCAAATCCGCGATCTGACAATCCTGGAACAACACGGGTGGGTATTTATAGAGCATAAGGCACAAGGATATTGTTTAATTCCTAATCTATGCCTTATGCCCTATAACTTATGCCCTAATATAACCTGCGTTTCCTTTGTCAAACGCGCGCTGGGTATTCACGCGCCTTTTATTTGGACCCCAGACCAATTGTATAAATATTTATCAAATTCTTTACTATCTTGACAAATAGTGTTTTTGGGCTATAATATTTATGAAACTAACAACTATGGATAAAACAATGACATACAAATCTTTTGCTGAGATTATAAAATTTATACTGAACCTGGAAGCCAGATGGTTTATCAAGGATGAAACTGGGAAGTCTATTTCCCGGACTGAGCGGTCAATTGTCCTTACCAACATGGCCGAATTCACGGTTGATGGGTATTTATGGACAAACGGACGGAACCAAACATTGAAAAACCTGACAGAACAACTGCCAGAAAAGATTAAATTTTTAAAACCAGATGCCGAAAAGTTTTTTAACGATATTATCATCGCCAGAAAATCCAATGATGCGGCCGCAAAAGAATTCCTTTTGAATATTCAATTTGCCGCAATAATTTTCTTGAGAACCAAGGATGTTCGAAACGCTGGGGAGGCCATTGCTTTCAAAAAAATACAAGAATTGATAGACATTGACGAAAAATTACAACCGGCC
>CAZHPG010000029.1:0-6806 GCA_964534055.1 uncultured Muribaculaceae bacterium
TTCGAATTTTTTAGACAGCGAACCATTACGAATCAATATGGCAAAGTCAGATTTTTTTGCGTCCTTGTCATTTTCTATCGCATTCGCGATTACATTGGCTTCCTCGAAATCAGAGTAAAATGTTACAACCTGAACTTTTTGACCATCGCCCAGTCCGGACCATAAATCCTTGCCCAACCGGCCAGTATTTTTTTTAATCAAAGAATTGGCGGCGCTTAATATATGTCCAGTGCTGCGATAATTTTGTGTCAGACGGAAAATTTTTGCGCCAGCAAAATCTTTTTCAAAATTCAAGATATTTCGTATCTGCGCGCCACGCCAAGAATAAATGCTTTGATCGTCATCACCAACACAGCATATATTTTTGTGCCCAGCCGAAAGCAATCTTAATAATGTATATTGCGGCGCATTTGTATCCTGGAATTCATCAACCAATATGTATTTGAATAAATTCTGGTAATACTGCAGAACAGCCGGATTTTCTATCAACAGATTATTTGTCTGATTTATAATATCTGCGAAATCAACCGCGTTCAATCGCGCTAACTCGTCATTATATGCCGCAATAATTGCATCAAATTTTTCATCTTTGTGTTTCTTGCCGGTGTCTTTATAAAAAGAAATTGTATCAACCCATGCGCCAGGATCGTAATCTTTTGAATCCAGTCCCATATTGGCAAACACCGATTTTAATACTTTTTTCTGCTCGTCCTCGCCAAAGACCAAAAAATCTGAACGCATTTGCATGGCATTTTTTTCACGCCGCAAAATTTTCAAACAAATGGAATGAAAAGTTCCACACCAATATAAATTTTCGCCCTTGGCCTTCATTATTCTGCTTTTCATTTCGCTGGCAGATTTATTCGTAAAAGTTACCGCCAGAATTTCATAGGGATGCGCCGGAACAAGAACAGAAATAAGTGTGACAAGTGCCGTGGTCTTACCGGTACCCGCACCGGCCAAAATCAACACTGGTCCGCCTGCCGCTGCGGCTTTGACTGCTTCGCGTTGTTCTTTGTTAAGATTTTCTAGCATTGGATTCATAACTTCGTTATGATACACCAAAAGGCAATAAAATGAATAGAATAATCTGCTTTGATATTGAAACCACAGGATTTGACTATGCACGTGGGGACCGGGTTATTGAGATTGGCGCACTGGAAGTGCAAGACGGCAAAATAACAGGCAATTCTTTTCATGAATATATCAATCCTGATGGCAAAGTTATTCCACCTGACTCTTATAAAATTCATAAATTGTCAAATGCATTTTTAGAAGACAAGCCTAAATTTGGGGCTGTTGCGCAAAAGCTTTTGGACTTTATCGGCGATTCGCCAGTTGTCGCGCACAATGGAATTGATTTTGACTTTCCTTTTATTAACTGGGAATTGCGAAAGTTGGGTCAGCTGGAAATTCAGCGCGACAAACAAATGGATACATTGGTAATCGCCAGACATAAACTTTTTGGACCCAAAGAATATACTTTGGATGCATTGGCAAAATGGTTTGGTATTTCGCTGGCAGCTCGTGCGGATTCTCATGGCGCATTGATTGACGCGGAAATTCTGGCAAAGCTTTATTTGGAACTGGAAAGTGCTACACCAGCAAGAAATATCGCAGATATAATTGCAGAACATCACGAAGCAATGCTGAATCATCCAAAAATCGGTACGGGTTTTCCACACCGCCAATTCAGTCCCCATGATGACGAGTTGGCTAATCATGAAAAATTTATGTCAGCAATCAATAAAATTTAATTGAAAATTTTGATACAAAAAAACCGCGCCATCGGCGCGGATTTTTTTTAAGCTGGTTGCACGGTTGGCGCAGGTTGTGGCGCCGGTGTTGGTGCCGGTGTTGGTGCCGGAGCTGGTGCTGGTGCTGGTGCTGGTTGTGCGGCAGGCGCAGGCTGTGGGGCAGCCGGTGCAGGAGTTCCCGCCTGGGAATTTAATCCCGACAACAAATCCAGAATTCTTTTTTGAGTATCCGAATCACCCAGTGCTGCGGCCAAAGTATTGGCAGCCTCTAAATCGGCTTTCGCACTTGCCATATCACGTGTCTGAACATGTAACGCTGCACTTTTTTCAAAATACGACATTGCACGGCGCGACATATTTTTGCGTACTTCCGCACTTTCATTGCTTTTTATAGTGCTGGAAATTATGTTTATCGCAGAAATATAATCACTCAATGCCGCTTCGTAATTTCCGGTTGCGGTATAAGCGTCGGCGCGTCCGGCATAATTTTCATCAGATGGATCGTTAGGAGATTGAGAAAGCGCAGCGCTGTAATCGGAAACCGCATTTTCCCAGTTTTTCATCCACAGATTCAGTTGGGCGCGTTTAGAATAAATGTCGCGGGCAGCAAGAACTTCATTGGGACGTTTCCCAAATACATCCAGCGCAACATTCAAATCATTCATCGCTTCTTCCAGATTGCTCATCTGTATTTTCAAAAGCGCGCGATCATAAAGTGCCAATGAACTTTTTGGATCCAATTCGATTGCTTTATCGAAATCTGCCTGGGCTGCAGCATAGTTCGCATCAGACAAATACGCTTCGCCACGATAGTTATAGGCAACCGCTGCTTTTGGATCGGCTTCTATTGCTGCAGTCGTATCAGCGATAGCGCCCTTGATATCAGAGCCTAATAATTTAGCCTTGCCAGATTCCAGCAAGCTGGTGCCTTTCGCCGACATGGCAATTTCACCGCCGCCGCGTTTCAGAAAGAATTCATGTCCACGTCCGACTATATAAAATGTTGCACACACAAATGACACGATAATGACCCAATATATATAAATGGTCAGACGCGGACATTTGCGCATTGATTTTACACCAGCGACTGGTATCGCTGTGATAGGTTTTGCAGTTGGCAATTCCGGTTTTGCGACCGGTTTTTTCTTTGCCATTACTGGTCTTTTTTTTATGGCGACTTTGATCGCCGGCTTTTTTGCTGATTTTTTAGGCATGCTTCCCTCCCTCAGGAAATCCCTTTAGACACAATTTAGAAAAAAACGAAAAACAAGTCAAGAGAGAAAAGAGCAATTACACTTTGAACATTGATATTTATTGACTAATGCCTGTTGGCTGGTATAATTTGCGCCATGGAAAAAATTAAACCATTCTTAAAAAAGGCATCGCGGTTTTTGTTACAAGCTTTATTTTGGATATTGCTTGTCGGAATTATATCACTTACCTTGATGGTTCTGCGATATGGCGCGGATTTACCAGATTATAAAAAACTGGCGACTTATGCACCACCAGTCGCGACCCGATTGTATGCATCGGACGGATCACTGCTGATTGAATATGCCCAGGAAAGACGCGTATTTATTGATTATGACGATATGCCGCCAGTTTTGGTAAATGCATTCATCGCCGCCGAAGATAAAAATTTCTGGCACCATCCTGGTGTTGATGTATTGGGAATCACGCGTGCGGGCGCTAATAACATAATTCGTTTTTTTGGTGGCCCTACCCGCTTTACAGGCGCATCAACAATTACTCAACAGGTCGCAAAAAATTTCTTTCTGTCCAGCGACAGAACTTTTTCCAGAAAAATCCGCGAAGGCATTCTGGCACTGAAACTTGAACGTTCGTTTTCCAAAGAACACATCATGACACTTTATCTGAACCAAATATTTTTGGGCGCGCGCGCTTATGGCGTCGGATCTGCATCATTAATGTATTTTAACAAACCGGTAAAGGATCTTAATTTATCCGAGGCCGCTTTCCTTGCATCCCTGCCAAAGGCGCCCAATGATCGTGATCGTGCTGTTCAGCGCCGCGACTATGTTCTGCGCAGAATGTACGAGGAAGGTTTTATTACCAAACAGGAAATGGACGCCGCCACCGCCCAACCATTGAATATAAACAGCGGGTTCATGGCACAACAATCCGATGATTTTCAGTATTTTGCCGAAGAAGTTCGCCGCCAATTGCTGGAGACTATCGGGCGCGAAGAACTTTATAACAACGGGCTTTATATAAAGACAACCATTGATCCGGAATTGCAGCGCGCTGCTTCGCGCGCATTGAAAACCTCGCTGGACGCTTATAACGCCGGTCGCGGTGGTGAAAAATTACAAGGCGCACTTATTGCAATCAATCCGCATACTGGACGAGTTCTGGCAATGGCTGGTGGCTCATCTTTTGCACAAAGCAGTTTCAATCGTGCAACCCAGGGCTATCGTCAAATCGGTTCTACTATAAAACCATTTGTATATTTGTCTGCGCTGGAAGACGGCGACAACTGGAATCCAACTACACTAATTTTGGATGCCCCGATTGTTGGTTGGAAAGAAGACGACAGCCTGTGGAAACCAGAAAATTACGACAAGAAATTCTTGGGACCAGTGCCATTGCGTCTGGCGTTAGAGCAATCCCGAAATGTACCAACTGTCCGATTGGTTGAACAAATCGGAATACGACGCGCAGTTTCGGCGGCGCAACGATTCGGTGTCTATCCCGAAGACCTTGGCAGTATGAATTTGTCGATGGCATTAGGCTCTGGTGAAACGACGCTTGAAAAATTAACTTTGGGATTCGCGGCATTTATCAACGGCGGTCAAAAAATGGAATCCAAACTTGTCGATTATGTAGAAGATCGTTATGGACGCACACTGGGGACGGATTCGGTAAGCATGCAAAACTGGCACAATAATTTGACGCCACCAGAAAGAAAAGAAAAAGGCGATCCTCTTTCCGATTCGCAAAGTTTATATCAGGTCGTATCAATCATGCAAGGCGTCGTAGAACGCGGAACAGGACGCCAAGCCCAAGTTCCAGGACATACAATTGCGGGCAAGACTGGAACAACAAATGACGTCAAAGACGTTTGGTTTGTCGGATTTTCCAAGGATATGGTCGTGGGCGTTTGGATGGGATATGACACCCCCAGACCAATGGGTGCTGGTGCTGGCAGCCACATGCCGGCAAAAGTCTTTTCTGACTTTATGACCCAGGCGCTGGCAAATGTTCCTGACCAACCTTTTTCTGTTCCGACCGGAATAGAGTTTCGTCGTATAAATCGTCAAACTGGCACTGCCGCCGGCGATTATGATGGCGGGACAATAATTCAAGAAGCCTTCAAACTGGGACAAAAGCCAAACGCCACGGATAAAAGCACCCAACAATCATCACCAGAATATCAATCACCGGCGGAGGTTGGTGGGGTGTTCTAGACCATTGGCTTAAGATGCCCGTTTTTTTAATTTGGCCATGCGCCTTAAATTAATAATGGCTTTATTTTATTTTTATGCTATAATTTTGTTGCTAATAAAGGAGAACCCTCATGAAAAATTTTGTAAATTCATTATCATTGTTCAGAATCTTTGCGGCTTTCGCAATAATTCCGCTGTTTTTATTCCAAATGCACTGGATTGTATTTGTGTTGTTCGCATTGGCAGCGCTCAGCGATTTCTTTGACGGATATCTGGCAAAAAAATATAACGCTACCAGCAAACTGGGTGGTGTGCTTGATCATATCGGCGACAAATTGTTGATCGTAAATTCGTTGATTATATTGGCGGTAATGATGCGCGTATGGTTCATCATGGTGCCGGTTATCTTGATAATCGCCCGCGAAATTTATGTCAGCGGCCTGCGTGAATTCATGGGAACCCAGAAAGCAGAAATGCCTGTACCAAAAGCACGTTTTTCAATGGGCAAAGTTAAAACCGCTTTGCAAATGATTTCAGTTGGCGCATTCTTTTTGCTGATTGCTCTTGGTTCGACTATCACTCCTCCGATCACCAGCCAATCGTTATTGTATGCTTTGATTGGATTGCCGTATGTTTGCATCTGGGGCCTGTGGTTGACATTGGGTGCCAGCCTGTGGTCCGCAATTACATACACATTGGATTTCAAAAAGAAAATCAAGACAATGAAATAAAAAATAGTTCTGAAATAAAAAATCCCGCAATGCGGGATTTTTTATTTCAAGTCCTTAAAGCATACAATAATTATTAGTAGATATTCTATATATCCGACTTATTATATTGTTTATACGCTGTTTATTTGATATAATATGGCCGTATGAGAATTTTAGCAACGTTTTTTGCATGTATTTTTGCTGTATCCGCCCTTGCGGATGATAGTGTTTTGGCGCAAAAACGTGCCCAATTATCAGAATTACAAAGAAAAAGCGAAACACTGGATAATGAAATACGCAGTTGCAATAAATCAAAAAATAGTTGGAAAGTTGCGACTGTCATTGGCAGTGTGGGTACAGCAGCAACCGCAACCGGTGCAGTAGTGCAAGCAGTTAAATTAAATAAAGCAAAAAAAGCCGGGGATACAGAAGATACAACCACAAAAACCGAGAAAGCAAAATGAAATTATTTGCGACAGTATTTTTGTTGTTCTGTATTATCCCTGCGTATGCCAATACCGACATAGAAGAACAAATGCTGGATACACAGATTGCAAGAATGGAAAAAGAAATTGAAACAAAATATAAAACTTTGGAAAAATGTGCGAATGAAAACAATAATTATAAAATTGCGGGGGTTGCGACGCTGGCAGCGACTGGTGTTGGAATTTACGCAAATGTAAAATTGAATGAAAAATTATTAAAGATTTCTGGTGGTGGCAGCGGTTCCGATGGAGCTGGCGTTGACACGCGTAATCAAGAGCAAAAAAATTGTGATGCTTGTGATTTGTTACCAGATATCGAGGGATGCCCGTGCCAATAAATAAAACAACAAACCAAAAGGGAAAAAAATGAAAACTAAAAACCTGATGATTGGCGGACTTATGATCGCCGCAACCTGTATCGGAAGTGCATTTGCCGCACCAGATACA
>CAZHPG010000030.1:0-6746 GCA_964534055.1 uncultured Muribaculaceae bacterium
CTTGCATCTGGACGCGAGCATAGTCGCGGCGGATGCCCATTTGAAAAAATGGATGATGCCGAATTGCAGAAGCAATACGAGGAAAATGTCAGCCTTTTCAAAGCAGGGCTGATACATCAGGATTTTGTTCTGAACCCGCAGCAAATCAAAGATAATAAAATTGCAGAATACGGCAAACCGATGGATATTTTAAATAATAATGATACAGACAAGTGTATTAATTGCACACAACAGTATTGCAGGGGTTTTAATAATGTGTATATATTAGAAGCATTGCGGCGTGGAATTGGGGACAAAATAGTTTGATAATTGTATACCATTTAAGTTCAGTAAAAATGGTGTTTATGGGTTTACATATTATGCATTTGAAACATTTTTTGTTTTTCGTCTGCAAGTTCCGGGGTTTTTTGTTGTGAAATTCCATTTTGCCTGTATCTGGCCACAGGGAAAGGTAAATATTTAAAGCGAATATTGTTTTCCAAAAAAGTTAACCACTTTTCTTTATCGCTGACAATTTTAAATGATTCCAAATATAATCCATATCTATCAAAAAGGTTTCTTTTGATAAAGCAAGATTGGTGAGCCAATGTATTATTAAGAAAAAAAGCTTTTGTTATAACGTCAGGATAAGTTTTTATAAAACAATCATCCTTTTTTTCAAATAATCGGAATGAATCCCCATAAAATACATCCGCAGAATCGTCAAGAGAATTAATGGCTTTGCTTAAAACGTGTTTATCAAAAAACAAATCACTACCATTCATAAAAATTAAAAATTCACCGTTGGATGCCATTATTCCAAGATTCATAGCATTATATATTCCAGTATCTTTTCCTGAGACAAAAAAATTAATTTTTGATTTATTTTGATTTAATAATTCGACTGTTCCATCTGTAGAGCCGCCATCAATAACAATCCATTCAAAATTTTGATATGTTTGTTCAACAATACTGATGATAGTGTCTTTGATAAATGGGATTTCGTTTTTACAAATAGTTATAATAGATAACTTTTTCATATGCAGATAATAGTATTAATTATTAAAAAGTCAATACTTTGGGCCTTTTGATGGGACATAATTATAATTTTTGTGTTGTTTGGTCAAAAACAAAAATAATACCTAAACAAATTCCTTGAAATCTTGGAAAATGCATGTAAAATTAAAGTGTTCGTTGCAATGACCCGATTAACGACCGGCGAGCATGAATGAAAATGTAATAAGTTACAAAACAGGGTGGCACCGCGCGCATTAAATCTCGCGCCCCTGCGAATTGGAAGATTCAAAAATAAAAAAGGTGTCAATTATGTTATCGCTTAAATCAAAATATCGTACTCATACATGCGCGGAATTGACCGCAAATGATGTTGGTCAGCCCGTTGTTCTGTCCGGCTGGGTTCATCGCAAACGCGATCATGGATCTTTATTATTTATTGATTTGCGTGATAATTATGGAATTACCCAATGTGTGTTTGACAGCATGGAAGATGCCGCGGATATTCGTCCCGAATCTGTTATTACAATAATCGGCAAAGTTGTCGCGCGTGATAAAGATGCAATAAATAGCAAAATCCCAACAGGACATATAGAAGTAAAAGTTGAAAAATACGATGTTTTAACTGCGGCCGAAATTTTGCCTTTCCAGGTTTTTGGCGAAGAAGATGTTGGCGAAGATATACGTTTAAAATATCGCTATTTGGATTTGCGTCGTGAAAAAATGCACAGCAAAATTTTATTCCGCAATCGCGTTATAAAATCTATGCGCGATAAAATGTGGGATATGGGATTTTCAGAATTCCAAACACCGATTTTGGGCGCAACCAGCCCCGAAGGGGCGCGCGATTTTATCGTTCCATCACGATTGAATCATGGAATGGTTTATGCGTTGCCACAATCCCCACAGCAGTGGAAACAGCTTGTTCAGATTTCTGGATTTGATCGCTATTTCCAAATTGCGCCATGCATGCGGGACGAAGATTTACGCAGCGATCGTATGTTGGAATTCTATCAGCTTGATTGGGAAATGTCCTTTGTCGAACGCAAACATGTTCAAGAAGTTGCAGAAAACATAATTGTGCCATTGATAAAAGAATTTGCGCCAAATGGAAAACTTCATCCAGAAATTCCACAGATTCCATATGACACAGCAATGTTGAAATATGGAATTGATCGTCCAGACTTGCGCAACCCAATTGAAATTTCTGATGTGTCGGAAATTTTCGCGGACAGCGATTTTGGAATCTTTGCAGATGCCGTTAAAAACGGGGCAGTCATTCGTGCAATACCTGCGCCCGCTACATCGGATAAACCACGGTCTTGGTTTGATAAGATGGAGGCGTTTGCCAAAGAAGAATTAAATCTGGGCGGTCTGGCGTATATTGTTTTTGCAGATGAACCCAAAGGGCCAGTATCAAAAAAATTGGACGCAGACAGAATTGCAAAATTGAAAAAAGTCGCCGGCGATGGCGCAACACTATTCTTTGTTTGCGATAAAGAAAATGTCGCGGCCAAGGCTGCGGGAAGATTGCGCTCTAAACTGGGCGAGGATCTGGGATTGATAGATCCAAATGAATTTCGTCTGTGTTGGGTTGTTGATTTCCCAATGTTCGAAGAAGATGAAAATTCCCCAACCGGTGTTGCGTTTGGACACAATCCGTTCTGTGCGCCATTAAATTCTGAAAATATTGATTTATCAAACCCGTTAAAATTAAAGGCATCGCAATACGACATAATTTTAAACGGATGGGAAATTGGCGGCGGATCACTGCGTAACTATAATCCCGACACAATGATTAAATTATTTAATGTTGTTGGATATGGCGAAGATGTTGTTCGTGCCAAATTCGGTGGATTACATACTGCATTTCAATATGGTGCGCCCCCGCATGGTGGATGCGCATTGGGTGTGGAACGTATAGTATGCTTGCTACTGGGTGAACCAAACTTGCGCGAAGTTACCGCATTTCCGGGGAACCAACGCGGGCAAGATTTGATGATGGGCAGCCCAAACATTCCAACCGAACAGCAATTACGTGATGTTCATATCCAGTTCAGAAAAAAGAGCTGATGTGGCGCTTAAGAATAGTTCCCTATTGCCCGTGATGTATCACGGGCTTTATAATTTATCTGGGTTTTAGACAGGGGATTTCTTATGAAAAATCGCGATTATCTGGAGCAAATTTCACGCACTATGTGTCTTACTTCGTATCAGTTATACATTTTGGAAATGAACATTGATAAATATGATTTTCATCGGCTGGTAAAGTATGGCGATGTTTTATATGCGCCATATAAAATTAAAATTCCTTGTAATTTCAAAGAAGCGATAAAAAATATATTTTTGGGTCGTCGTGCAGATTTAATCGGGCCAGACAGGTTGTTGGTTTTTAATAAACGCGGAATAAAGTTTCGTCGTGATGGAGACTATTGCTAGAACTGGTTGTGAGTTTGCACAAATTCGCCAAGATAACCTGGATCAATCACTCGCATAATTTCAGACAATGAATAGTTCCGGCCGCCGGTCGGTATAATTTTTAACGATATAGGTTTGGGTTCCACCGATACACCGCGCATCAGAATGCTTAGATCTGCGGACATTTTTTTACCATCCAATTGTAAGCTTCCGCTGATTTCGGTATGTCTGGCCGAAAGCAATAATGGTTCGGTGGTTTGGAATTGCCCATCCGCATATTCACCCTTGATTCTAAATGTTTTAATTTTTGTTTTACCATTGCTGATTGCATTCGCGATTGCATCTTCGGCTGTCAGTGGTGTAATGGTCGCCGCCCTGGCATAGAAAGCATCTGTGCCGATGCCATGCAATGTCCCGCCATCAAAGCTGAGTTCCAAAACGCCTTTCATTTTTTTCCAAAAGTCATATGCTATTTTGCCACTGGTTGAAATTTGGGCCTGGCCGGTCACGACCGAATCCGATATATTCAAAGGTGATGCATTATTCAGCAATTTTCCAATAAATGCGAACCTGTTCAGCTTTATTAAAATGTCATAGTTATTACCAATCAATTTTAATGATACTAAAAGACTGCCGCGCGCAGCATCTGTTATTGAAAAGTCTTGGGTATCATTTCGCAATGAGTAAACAAAGTTATCATATTCTTCGCCATTCCAAATCAATCTGTCTGCGCCCAGCGACAGATTCAATCCGCCCATTTCAAATGGTGCAAGAATAGGCGCACCGGATAAAAACTGCATTTCTTCGTAATTGTTAAAATATTTCTTATTTGCAAAATTGTCCAAATCCAATGTATCGCATTTTAATGTTATATTTTTCCCATTCGCATTTCCGCGAAAAATATGATCCGCGACTCGCAATTCTAGATCTGTAATATAATTTCCCGAATAATTGCCGGATACTTCATATGGAAAATCATTTATAAATGGCATTTCTAATGAAGGGTTGTGTGCATTTATAAATTCCAGCGCGCTGGTGCCGTTCAGGTAAAAGAAATTTCCCTGGGTGGTCAATTCCCACTTTTTATTTTCAGGCGTGAAAGAAAAATCGTTATCTTTCCATTGCATTGTTCCAGGTTGTATACGCATGGATTCCGGTAAAAATTGAAAATTATCGGCATTCAACCAATTCAGATTCTTATCAATTACAAAGTTATAATTTATTTTATATTCTTTATCTTTGATATCCATTTTTCCAGCCATATTTGCGAACTGGAAATCAATGCTTCCGCTATCGCCCAAAAAAGCAAGTGCGCCAACAAAGTCAAAGTTTTCTGGCATTGGTTGTTTTGAATTTAACAATGCAGTAAAGCCGGATTTATCAACAGACAATCTTCCATTAGCAATCAAATTTTTTCCAGAATATTTATATTCATCACATCGCCAAGTTTCGGGCGTTCCATTAAACAAACAATAAATTTCATCATCAGACCGCGACAGATTCATTACCAGGTTTTGTGCGCCATCACCTGTGATGTTTCCACTTATTACCCCACGGATATTTTTATTTGCAAATTCCAGGCTTTCTATTTTGATTTTATCATTTTTTGCCAGTGCGCTCAGCCGAATCATATCATATCCGGTATTCGCGAATTTTAAGTTTCCGCGTAAATCCAAATCCAGATGTGTGTTTTTCAACAATGATTTTTGGGTCAGCAAAAATGATAAATCAAAATCAATTTTATCTGATTTAATTTGTATCTTTCGTATGCCATCGCCAGCGGGCAATTCAATAGAGCCTGTAAATTCATCGCCGCCGATATTGCCATGAATATCGGAAAAATTAAATCCATATCCCCCATCCCAATCAATGGACATTGTCAGTTTTACATGCTTGGAAATTTCAGGTTCGAAAAAATTAAACCATGAGTTTATATCGTCTGTATCTATGGCAAGTGATGCATTTGCCGCGCCATCAGATTTCCATTTACCGATAATTGACAGACCATCGTTTTTATTAGTTACAGAAAATTCATCCATATTACTTTTAATAAAGTATTTATGTTCGCCCGCTCGTATCCAGCCATCGAAATTACCATTGTGTAAAGTTGCATCAGTAATTTTATAATTTTTCCCCATAAATTTAACAACAGAATCTGACAGCATAATTTCGGTTTCAAGTTTTGGTGATTCCAGACTTTGTATATCAAGATGGGCGCCATTCGCGCGGATTGTTCCCGAAAGTTGTGCTTCGGATATATTAAACATTTCCCACAGCCGTAACGAGAACATTACTGAATCAATTTTACCATTTGGGACAGTCACATCATGTGCCACGATATATGCCCGACCCAACAGGCTGAAGTTGATTTTGCCATTTATCTTTGCAGGGATGCCCGTCTGGGCCAGCAGCGCATTTTCGAATCCGGGTCGCATGCCCGCCAGATTTATTATTGGGGGGACAATGACTGCCGCCAAAATCAGCGTAAAAAGCACGGATAAAACGCTGAAAAATGCTATGTGGCGATGATGAGCCCTCATATTATCCTCTCCCTTGTATTTTCATTATAATGGATTATATTATGGCGGTGAATAAGAAAATTTTTTCTTTGCAAAGTGATTACCAGCCGTCCGGGGACCAGCCCCAGGCGATTGTTGAACTTATTCGGGGTCTGGCCGAAAACCGCAGGAATCAGGTTTTGCTGGGTGCGACCGGAACCGGTAAAACATTTACTATGGCCAATGTAATTGCCGAAATGGGGCGGCCCGCCATGATTATGGCGCCAAATAAAATCTTGGCCGCGCAACTTTACACGGAAATGAAATCATTTTTTCCGAATAACCATGTAGAATATTTTGTTTCTTATTATGATTATTATCAGCCCGAAGCATATATGCCGACGACGGACACTTATATCGACAAAGATGCATCAATAAACAGCCAGTTGGACCGCATGCGCCATTCGGCTACGCGCGCCATGCTGGAAGAGAAGGATGTTATTGTCGTATCGTCCGTATCCAGTATTTATGGAATGGGAAGTCCCGAGCAATATGCAGGTATGAAACTGACATTGAACAGCGGCGATCAAATCAGCGCGAAAGATGTTATGCGTGCGCTGGTTGATATACAGTATAAAAGAAATGACATTGCATTTGATCGTGGTGATTTTCGCAGCAATGGCGATACATTGGACATATTCCCATCGCACGCAACAGATCGCGCATGGAAACTTTCATTCTTTGGTGATGAAATAGAACAGATTTGGGAATTTGACACGCTGACCGGTGAAAAACTGCGAAAGTTGGATTATATTGCAGTGTATCCGAATACTCACT
>CAZHPG010000031.1:0-6742 GCA_964534055.1 uncultured Muribaculaceae bacterium
CTGAAATTCAGAGTTTGAATAAAAAATATAGAAAAATAGATAAGCCTACAAATGTTTTGTCATTTGAAACTGGCGATGCCGAGTTATTAGGCGACATTTATATTTCATTTGATACGACAATGCGTGAATCAAATGATTTCAAAGAACATACAACACATTTGGTAATTCATGGCGTTTTACACTTATTGGGATATGATCATTTGAACGATAGGGACGCAGAAAAAATGGAATCTGCAGAAATTAAAATTTTATCAAAACTGGGGATAACAAATCCGTATAAAGAGCAAAAAAAAGATAAAAGTTTATTATTGGCATTTGGCTCTGTTTTATTGGGCGCAGTTACTTCGCTTGGGTTTGCCTCGTTTAATTTATGGTGGATGACAATTCTGGGAATTGGGGCTGCGTATTATCTAATTGTGGGGCGCGAAAAGATAACAAGAAATTCAATGCTGTTTGGCGCGGCGTATGCCGCTGCATCGTTCTGGTGGGTATTAAATTCCATATTTGTTGTGCCTGAACTGGCGGCCCAATTTAGAATCTGGACCGTCCCCGGCATAATTGGGATTGGTATTGTTGGGGCGTTGATTTTTTCATTGCCTTTTATTATAACAAATCGCTGTATGCGGCGGTCAAATGCATCCACAGCGATTTATCCTTTTATTTTTTCGGCATCTTGGACATTTGTTTTATGGTTGCGCGAATGGTTGTTCACTGGCTTTCCATGGAATCCAATTGCAAACATTTCACTGGGTTTTTCAACAATTGCAAATTCTATGTCTCTGTGGGGGGCAATTGGTTTGACCTTTGTAATTATTGGATTGATTACCAGCGGTATTGAATTAATAAAAAACAAAAAAAGCATTCCGGTAATTATTTTTTCCATATTGATGTTGGTTGGTATCTTTTATGGAAATCAAAATATAAAGCAATCAGAAAACGATAATCAAAAATCACAAATAATCAGAATTGTTCAGCCAGCGCAAAGCGGTCAGCAAAAAGCCACCCATTCGCGTGAGCAAGCAATATCAAATGCCAAAGAAAATATAAAAACATTGATTGGTTTAGCGGCCGCAGATGGTGCGCCAGATATAATTGTTTTTCCAGAAACTTCATATCCATTTGTAATTTTGCAGGACAAAGATGAATTGGCATTTGCCAAAGAACTGGGGCGGCCGATCATTGTTGGTGCGACCAGTTGGCAAGCGGGCAGTTTTTATAATTCAATGGTTATTGCAGATAAAAACGGAAAAATTGAAAAAATTTATTCCAAAACTCATTTGGTTCCATTTGGTGAATATCGCCCATTTGGTGATATCGTTCCAACGCCTGGACAATTAGAGCAGGGTAATGGTCCCGAAGAAATTATTTTTTCTGGTTTAAGTTTTGTCCCCGCGATTTGTTACGAGGTTATTTTTTCCGATTCGTTGGTGCCGCGTGGCGCGCACCCACAGATGATAATAAATCTGACAAATGATACTTGGTTCGGTAAAACACCCGGCACATATCAACATTTGGATATGACCAGACGTCAAGCAATCGAGATGGGATTGCCCATTGTTCGTGCGAATTATTCCGGAATTTCTGCATTCATTGGTGCAGATGGTCGCGTTATTTCCAGTTTGCCAATCGGCGTTTCGGGTGTTCTGGACGGACAGGTTTGGGGCGCACATCAAACACCATTTCGCCGCATTGGCTTAAATTTAACAATGGCTATTATTTTGGCATTTTCGGCCGTTTGTGTTTTTGCCCTGAGAAAACGCAAAAATTAAAATTATCTTTGTGTGCCGGCAGAGTTTGGATTGTCATCGCCAAAGTATTTTGCAAAATCCGCAATGTTGCAATTTGTTGCAGATAAAATTTTTGCAATGCTTTGGGTGGATGGCCATCTTGGCTGTCCTTCGCGACTCCATCTTTTGCTTTTATTAAAAGTGGTTGGATCCAAGCCGCTGTTTTTTGCAAGTCCCGAACAAGAAAGGTTATGTTCGGCTGCGAATTGCTCTATGGCGAGCCAAATGCTGTTATGAGTCATGCAATCTCTCCTTTGCATAAATCCCAGTATTCCTAGGATTGTATTCTAATAATAATTGAAATACGGAATAAATTCAACTATAATTTATAGGAGAGTTTTCTTATTTTATTAATTCTTTCAGTATCCAAATCCGCACAGCGCTGGAAAGGTTTGCTTTATTTCCACGCGATGCATCTATTTCGCGTATTATTTCCGAAACCGATTTGCCGCGTGTGATTGCGATTTCTTTCAGTTTTGCGACAAACTCTTCCTCTAGCGAAAGCGATGTCAGATGCCCGGAAATATTTATTGAAAGTTTTTTCATATTTTACCAACCGCCAGACAATCGCTCATCGCCTTGAACACATCTTCGTATTGGCGCATCGGTGCAAGCGTTACGTTATTCAACATAAAGCAATTTCCAAATGCGTCAAACGCAAACCAAAACATGCTGTTGCGTCCAAAAATGGTTCGGCCACGTCCAACCGGCAATGCGGCTGCGTCACGATTTACCTGTAATATAGATGGAATATAATAAATGTTTGTGCCGTCACGCTTTATTTCCATGGGGCCGAAAATAGTCGCGTCCCCCAGTAAAACAGCACCCGCAGTATTTTTATAAAAATCTGTCAAAGCCAATGGAATCATAGCGGCCTGAATTTGTTGCAGCGCGTTTTGTGTTTGGGCTATATCAGAATCGTTGGCAGTTGGCACCATTGTTGCCCCAGCAGATTTTATCCAAGACAAGAATTCTTCATGTGTCATTCTAAACCCCTGTTTGCAGCAATCTGCGCCGCCATTTGTTCCAATCTATCCGTAGTTGCGTTTCCGCCCGGGCCGCCGCTGGCGGTGTGCGCCGGGATATAAATCTTTTTCGCGGGGCTGGGCAGCCAAATGTTTTCACTTCCGGCTTGCTCTATTATAAATCTGTCCAAGTTTTGTGAATGCGGAAATGTTTTGCAAGCAAACATATTGTTGATTTCAAGACGCCCGCCCAGTTGCAACGGAGTTCGCAATCGCAGTGATAAATTTGGGGGCAGGGCATTTCCCATTATTAATCCCATGAATTCATCACGGGACAGGTTCAAAAAAGAAATGTCTTCGATTGAATCGGAAAGGCTGCGCATGAAATCACGGCGCAGAACTTTATATTTTGCAAACCAATCGGGCTCTACCAAATGGGGCTTTGCCGAGATCTGGACCACGGGCATATCGTCCATAAAAAGATCCGAAAGTCGCCGAAGAGCAGTCGTTTGATTATATTGCATTTTTATGTTTTGTTAAAATAGTTAGAAACCGTTTCTATGTAATCGGAATATGCATCCAGATCTTCTTGCTCGTCCGGTTGCATTTCGCGATTTTTGTTTTGTTCCATATATTCCGCCAGGCTGTCGGCAGAATCAAATACTTCCACCCCAAATGCATTCCAAATTTTTTCCAACGATTCGCGGTTTGTTATGTTTGCATTATTCATTACCACAACTGCCTTGATGGTTATTTGGATTTCAGAATCTAAGGTTTCAAGAAATAGTTCGCGGACTTTTTCCATCGCGCTGGAAATACGCCATACAGGACTGGTGAATAATTCACCATTTTCGCCGCGCCATTTTGATTCGCCGCCTTCGACTGCGGTTATATCACCACCATGCGTATCGGTCAGACCAAGGTATAAAACCTCGTCCATTCCGACTGCCCAAAGATTCAGATTTATCCCATTGATTTTTGGTGGCTGCTTTGCAATATAGCCAGATGATGTAAAAATTTCCGCCAATTTCGTGTTTGTATTTTCTGTCACAGGCGCGGATTGAATGGGCATTGGAATCGGTGCAGATGGGGCGGGCGTGGTTATCGGTGAAAACAATGGATTGATAATTCTAGGTGGCCGTGGCAGTGTCGGTGCTGGCGGCAGCGGTGAATGATTCGGGTCGTGCATGGTTGGTTTCAAATTTGTAACAAAATTTTGGGGTTCTGGTTGCGCTTTGCTTTGCATCGTATCAACCAATGAATCTTTTTTGTGCGAATGCGGGCGGCTGATGAAATAAAGTCCAGTTATTCCCAAAACAACAAATAAAGCAATAGATATGTAAAAAGACGGCAGAACCGAACCAAGTGTTAACTGTTGGACGGCCAAGTAATTCCAATGCTGTCCATAAAATATGTTAAATCCAAACCGAATATCAAACCAAAAGCTGGCGAACAGAATTGTCGCAGATAGCCACAACACGTCAAGCAAGATAATTTCAAATAGTTTCTTCATTTATAAAATTATATCAAAATTTATGCTATCATAGCAATAGGACATCTTGAATCATTAAAAAAGACCATCCAACCAGATTTATCAGGAATATGCATGATTGATTTCACTGAAACTTTTGACGAATTACGCGGCCATGTTGCTTTGTCTTGTGCCGACGGGATAGACGCGCGATCACTTATTTTTGCGGCGGATAATGCGGCCCGTATGCACGCCGCCGCCGTATCAAGCGATCTGAATTCTGTAAATATGCTGTGGACGTGGTTGGAAAAATCAAAGATAAAAATATTTGCGCGTCTTGATGCGCCAAAGTCGGACCCAGATGCGCAAAAAATTGCAGCCGCGATACACAGTGCGTTCAAAAAGGGCGCGGCCGGCGTTCAGCTGATTGCGACCCCAGCCATACATGAAAAACTGGCGATTGCGCTTTTGCCAATCGCAGCTGATTTGTTTTTCGGGCGCGAATTAATATTGACGCTTGATTTGGACGATGTGGCCCCCGATGACTGGCCCCGTATTTTTCACAGTTTGAAAATAATGGGCGCAGCAGGTTTGGGTTTATTGGTTGGTAAATCAGAGTATACAGCGGGCGCGATTTACGGAATGCTGGATTGTGTTGATCCGGGATCTTTCGGTGCGCTGCATATAATTCCCAAAGATTCCGATTCGGGCGTTATAGAAGATATTTGGCGTCTGACAAAAAAAATACGCCCAGAACTGATTCCGGGCATAATATTTTTTCTGGATCAATAACGAATCTTATTCGCGACGTTCTAATTCATTTCTTTCTTCGATGGTCAATGTTGAAAAAGGATTTGCCAGCAGTCTTTTCAATCCAATTTCTTCACCAGAAATTACGCTGTAGCCATAGGTGCCTTTTTCCAACCTGTCCAGCATCGCATCAATTTTGGCCAGTAATTTTTTGCTGCGGTCCAAGAATTTCATCTGGTTGTCCGCCAGTTGGGTTGATGATGAGCTGTCGGCTTCGTCATTGGCGCCGTCCATTGAATCTATATTTATATTAGATGACATTTCCGACATACTTTCTTCGATAGATGCCAAAAGTTGGGCACGTTGGGAACTCATTTGGTTATAGAAATAGGCTTTTTGTTCGTCCGACATATATGGTTCAGTTTTCTTTGGAACATATTTTGGATCAAGTTGAATGTTTTTATAATTTTTAGGCATTAATGAACCTCTTAGCTTGCTGATAATTGTTTTATCCACTCTGCGATTGTGTCTGCGTCCATCAGTCCGGTACGGGTCTCAATCAACTTTCCATTTTTGAAAGCCAAGACAGATGGGATGGATCGTATACCATATGTTGCCGGTATGCGGCGGTTGGATTCGTCTATCTCGAATTTTACAAAACCGATATTTTGGTGTTTGTTGGATGCGGCCTCGAATATGGGGCCAAACATTTGGCAGGGGCCACACCATGATGCCCAAAAATCAACCAATACCAATCCGGTAGAGGTTAAATCTGAAAAATTTGCGTCATTTGCGTGTTGTATCGCCATTTACTTCTCCCTGGTTTGATTTGTTGCGAAAGTATATTATAATGGCATAGCAAATCAAGGAAATAATAAATTGACAAATACAAAAAGTATTATTTATTTAGATGCGGCAGCAAGCGCATTAAAACCAATGTCTGTGATAAATGCCCAGACGGACTTTTTGCAGAATCATTATGCTAATGCTGGGCGCGGAATTTGTGCGCGTGCCGATTACGCCGACAAGATGGTTTTGATGGCGCGCGAATCAGTTGCCAGTTTTATCGGTGCAAACCCCGAGCAGATAATTTTTACCAGTGGTGCGACCGATGGTCTGAATAGAATCGCAAATATGTTGCCCGCTGATTCGCTGGTTGCGGTTTCGGATTTGGATCATCATTCGGCAAGATTGCCGTTTCAGATGCGCCATAAAACAATTCTTTGCGAGCTGGATGAAAATTTTAATTATAAATCCGTGCCAAAATGTGATGCGGTTGTTATAACTGCGATGTCGAATGTTTTGGGCGTCCCGCAAAAAATTCCCAAAGATAAAAACAAAATAACAATAGTTGATGCCGCCCAATACATAGTTCATCAAAAAATTGATGTTGCCGAATGGGATTGCGATGCTTTGGTTTTTTCTGGTCATAAGATTGGTTCTGATACAGGGCTGGGGATTCTTTATTTAAAGCAGCCCGACAAATGGCAGACAGATAAAGTTGGCGGTGGACAATTTATGGCAAGCGGTCCTGCAAAATTTGAAGCCGGAACTTTGCCTTTGACTCAGCTGGCTGGGTTGTCTGTCGCAATCAAAGAGCATGGGTTAAAAAATAAACAGCATGTAAAAAATTGCACAGATTATTTGCGAGAAGAATTATCAAAGATGCCAAGAATCAAATTTATATCCCCGGCGAACTCATCAATACTTACTTTTGTTGTTGATGGTATGCATGCGCTGGATTTCGGTGCGATGATGGGTGCGCATGG
>CAZHPG010000032.1:0-6718 GCA_964534055.1 uncultured Muribaculaceae bacterium
GTCGGTTTGGGAAGAAGAACAGCCAATATTAAAACAAGGCAAGCATGCCCCAACATGGTAAAGATAAAACCAAAATAAAAATCCGCCGATTGGCGGATTTTTTATTTATTAAAAAACTCTGATAATGTTTTGGTCATTTCTTTTGCATTGGTAATTTGATTTACACGCGTTCTGAATGTTGCGGCGTCTTTCATTCCATTTGAATACCATGCCGCATGTTTGCGAAACATTGGGATGCCCGCTTTTTCACCATAATACGAAACAACCAAATCCAGATGTTCCAGTATTAAACTTGACTTGTTATTTGCTATTTGCTCTTTGCTATTTGATAGTTCCCCCAGCAGCCAAGAATTCCCTAATAATGCCCGTCCAATCATTGCCCCAGATGCGCCCAGTTTTTCAACCGATGCAACATCTGACAATGTTTTTATATCACCATTAAAAATTATTGGCAGTTTTGCAGTTCGCGCAATCTCTGAAATTTTATTCCAATCCGCATTACCGGCATAACCCTGGGCGCGGGTGCGTCCATGAACCGCAGCAAATGCAACCCCAGAATCGGCCGCTATGTGTAATAATTCTGCGCTGTCCAGATGGGCATCGTCCCACCCCAATCTGGTTTTGATTGAAACGGGTATTTTAACGGCATTTACGACCGCGTTAATTATTTGCCCCGCCAGTTGATGGTCGCGCATTAAAAACGCGCCTGCGCCTGCCCTTGTTGCAACCTTTGGCACGGGACAACCCATATTGATGTCTATCCAAGATGCGCCCTGACCCGCCAAAATTTTAGCAGATTCTGCCATCAGTTTTGGATCTGCACCAAAAATTTGGGCACCTATCAGGCCCTCGTCATCATATCTGTCAAAGTTTCTTTTGCAATTTTTTGCCGCCGCAACCAAAGAATGGCAGGAAATCATTTCCGTCACAAGTGCCGCATCAGGCGCGCATTGGCGTAAAATACGCCGATATGGACGATCGGTAATTCCGGCCAGTGGCGCTGCAAAAATTTGATTTGGTTTAAACATTTTATGATATAATAGCTGCCATGAAAGAGAAAATCAAAGAGTTATTACAGTTTATAGTCAATGGATGGCGCGGCGGGCTGCGCGGCAAGATTGGCGTGGTCTGCATGATTTTTGCCTGCGTTATGTTTGTGCGCCTGTTTTGGGGCGATGTCAGCATCCAGAACTTTGTAATAAACTTTTGGCGCCTGGATCACGAGCAAACACAACTGGTGAACGAGCAAAAAAAGCTGGCCCAGACCGAGCATCACATAAAGCTGTTACAAGATTATTCCCCTGATTATGTGGAAGAATTATCACAAAAATACATGAATATGGGTGCGCCGGAATTGCGCATACTTAAATAATTTGATTTTTTATAAAGAAATGTTATAATCGTCGGGTTCGGGGCGTAGCTCAGTCTGGTAGAGTGCTTGCTTTGGGAGCAAGATGTCGAAGGTTCGAATCCTTTCGCCCCGACCAGAAATAAACAAATCACCATTTGGTGATTTTTTTATTTCTGTACGCGGGTTATCAGGTTTGTGCCTCACATTACGAAGTAATGTCAGGTTCGACAATGAGTCAGCGAGCCGATAAAGGCGAGTGCAGCAAACAAAGCCACTGGTGGCGCAGTTTGCGAGAACGAATGCCCCGCAGGCGCACAGCGCCGAGGGAACCCTTTCGCCCCGACCAGAAATAAAAAAGGTGTCGAATGACACCTTTTTTTATTTTACTAAAACCGTCTGGGGGATTTTGGTAATAAACTGGTACGTGGTCCAGATGAATGTCTGTCCCCACCGAATCCGCCCGGCTTTCTGTCGCCAAAGCTGCTGGGACGTCTGTCGCCACCAAATCTACCCGGCTTTCTGTCGCCGAAACCGCCTGGACGTCTGTCGCCACCAAATCCACCTGGTTTGTCTGAATCTTCTTTCTTATTCTGGGATTTCATTGCGATATCTACAGATTTTCTGATCATAGAGCCCAATGGGACATCGATTCCCAATTCAGATTCATGTTCTTTCTGCCATTTAACCAAGAAATTGTATTGTTCTTTGCTTAAATCTACCGAGACTGTATGAAGATTGGTTGCGATATTTTCAACCTTTTCAACAGTTTCAACATTTTCAACATTTTGTTCTTCTGTCATAATTTTTTCCTTTTTTGTGTATTGAGTCTATCCGGTTTAATAAAACCAAAACTTTTTACCCTTTAAAAATCTTGCTTGTATTTTTAATATAAGGAAAATTTTATAGAAAGTCGTTTTTAATAATTCCGATAACAGTGTAAGTGTATACTAATAATAACCAAAAGCAATATAAATAAAACTTAGCGCGCCCAAAAAACATATTATGCTTCCCGTCCAGAAATAAATTGACGGCTTTTGATTGCATTTTCAAATTATAATGCTAGAATTTAGCAAAATAGGAAGGGCTGGAAAGGGCAAAAGAGTAAAAAAGGGCCGTAAATGCAAACCGCCACCCGAAAGATAATTGCAAAACTTGCAATTAAAATTTTACCCCAAGATTCATGGTTATACAAACATAGTATGAATGTATTCTTTCGCGCCACATACAAGTTTCGTATGAGACGTCAAAAATACATGGCCTTTGAATTTCCGATAACCGACAAATGCAACTTGAACTGCGCAAGTTGTATTACATATTCTCCATTGCTTTCAGAAAAAAAAGCCCAATTAAAATATGACATCAATTCATTTAGAAATGATTTAGAACAATTAAAACAAATTGATTCTAAACAAAATAGAATTTCAACAATAAATTTGACTGGCGGGGAAGCATTGTTAAATCCAAACATAGAAGAGTATATAAAATGTGCGCGATCAAATTTTCCAAACTCTTCTTTACGGATTCGAACCAACGGACGCTTAATTAATAAAATGCAGCAAACATTTTGGGACGCATGTAAAATAAATAACGTAGAAATTGCAATAACAAACTATCCTTTGGCGCACATAAAAGACGCAAAAGATGTGATTATTGCGCATGGGCTTAAAGTTCATACGTCTGTATATAACGGCAATGATAAAAAAATGTTTGTGTGGCCTTTGAGCATAAAAGGCGAACAAAAAAATTCACATAAAATATGCCCACAAGCAAACAATGGATATTTGTGGATAGCAAACGGGAAAGCATACAAATGTGCTGCAAATTGCTTTGTTTATATTTTAAACCAACATTTCGGACTTAACTTTCAAACAACTGAACAGGATACTCTTGACATTCATAAAATTACTAATATGGATGCTATTACTGATTTTGCAGCAAGCCCGATACCTTTTTGTAAATATTGCGATCACAAAAAGGCTGAATACGGACTTGAATGGGCAAAATCAAATAAACAGCTATGCGAATGGGTAAGATAACTGATTTAATACGACAATCAAATTTCCACCCCGAACCTTGGTTCTCATCCTTGGACATACAATTTTATAAATAAAAAACCGCGTAAAGCGGTTTTTTTATTTACAACTTGGCGCGCCCAACAGGATTCGAACCTGTGACCTGCAGATTAGAAATCTGATGCTCTATCCAGCTGAGCTATGGGCGCGGAACTTCGCCATCTTATATCCTATTTGCCTGAAAATCAATTATTTTTTAGAATACTTTCTTATACTATTACATTCTTTAAAATGCTATAATACATCGAATGAATAAGTCTGTTGAACCAAAAGGATTTATTATGATTATATTAAAATTTATATTTTCTATATTTTTGTCTTTTCTGCCCGGGTATTTTGGAAAGATGTTTTCCCCCAGTGGTAATCCAGGGTTTTGGTATGAAACATTGAATAAATCTGTATTAAATCCGCCATCTTGGGTATTTCCTGTGGCATGGAATTTATTATATTTGGCGCTGGGTATTGCCCTATTCCTGGTTTTACGCCATGGATGGAAAAAATCTAAAAAACCAACAATGGCATTCATAATTCACATGATTTTAAACGGCATGTGGAGTTTTTTATTTTTTGGCATGCATTGGCCCGTTGCCGGCATGTTAAATATCATCGCATTGATTATCGTTGGATTTTGGATGTTCAAAGAATTCTATCGCGTCAGCAAACCCGCTGGATATTTGGTATGGCCATATATTGCATGGCTGTGTTTTGCTTTATACCTGAATTCAATGGTTGTTTTCCTAAATTAAAGGGTCAGACGAACCATAAGCCGGATTCTGTTCTATGGCATAATTAATCTGCATTGCGCATTACTGCGAATGTCAAGCCTTCTACCCGCCCCCAACGCGGGACACGCCAAAGGGGGCCTATTTGAAGTTGCACCACATAGAGATTGCCCGTTTCAGCCTAACTTAATAGGATCGTTTCTGTTGCTCTGATCGTCGGGTCGCCCCGCCGGGTCATTAGCCCGTATGCTGTCCCGTGGTGTCCGGACTTTCCTCTGTCTTGCAACAGCTATGCCGCGTCCGTCTGACCAGGGCATACTACAATAATTTTATTGATTTGCAAGGCAGAATTCGCCAGAATGCCACAGTGTCTTTGATTGTCCCTATTTTGAACGAACCACAACTGCGCGCATTTGACGCGATTGAGCACGAAACCAAAAACATTTTAATATTGGGTCAGGCTGGAACCGGCAAATCAACATTCGTGAACTATCTGAAATCGGCATCAAAAAAGCGAATTATTTGCGCCTGCCCGACTGGCGTTTCCGCGTTAAACATTGGCGGACAAACCATTCATTCGCTGTTTCAGATTCAACCGCGCGATTTTGTGATGCCTGAATTATTAAAACTGCATGCAAAGCCAAGGAACGTTCTGTGCGCCGCCGATTTGCTGATAATTGATGAGATTTCTATGGTATCGCCAGACATTCTGGATGCTATGGATATTTTGGCGCGCCAGGCCCGTAAAAACAATGCGCCGTTTGGTGGACTGCAGGTTGTTGCTATTGGCGACCTGTTCCAGCTACCGCCTGTTATCGCCCGTGATGCCGAGCAATTTTATACCCAGGCCTATGGTATGCCAAACGCCTATTTCTTTGATTCCCATGTTTATAAGCGGGCAGATTTCCATCGTGCGAATTTTGATCTGGTTTATCGCCAAAGTGATGATTCTTTGTTGAAACATTTATGCTCTATGCGGAACGAGCAAAATCATGAAACCGCACTGGCATATTTTAACAAATTGAAAATAGATGATGATGTTCGCCGTGGGAATGCAGTGCTTATCACCCCTTTCCGTGCAGTTGCAGATAATATAAACCGATCCAGATTGGAACAAATCAATGCACCCGAAGTTTTATATCATGGCGAATTATCTGGGAATTTTAATGAAAAAGATGTTCCATCACCATTGGAACTGACCCTGAAAGTTGGGGCATTGATAATTTTCACCCGAAATGTTCGCGAATATGGCAAAGATTGTTTGAACGGCACAATGGGAATTATTCAAGAACTGGGTCAAAAAGAGATTAAAATCAAATTATTGGCAACAAACGAAGTCGTTACAATAAAACCAGAAAAATGGCAGAAAATAGAATACAGCCGCGATGAAAATGACAAATTGATAGAAAACGAAACCGGCAGCTATCGTCAGTTTCCAATTATGTTGGGCTATGCAATGACTATTCATAAAGCCCAGGGAAAAACATTGGATTCTGTAATTATTGATATTTCACGCGGGGCATTCGCGCATGGGCAAACCTATGTGGCGTTATCGCGCACACGCGCCGCATCCGATATGCATATAGCGGCCCCACTGCGTCCCCAGGATGTTATTTTTGATTCACGGGTTCTGGATTTTGTTGGTTAAATCTTTTTGCATAATGATTGCATCAATGCCGTCATAGTATCCACGGCGAACTGCAATTTGTTTGTATCCATTTCTTTCATACAGTTTTCGGGCGGCGGCATTGTTTTCAGCCACTTCCAGAAAGATTTTTTTATCAACTACTTCTTTTTCCATCAACTGTAATAATGCGTCTGCAATGCCAGTCCCGCGAAAATCTGGATGAACGCCGATTGTTATTATTTCGCATTCGTCCGCCGCGCATCGCCAAACGATAAATCCATTTTCAGACGCAATAATTTGCGCCCCGCCGCGCTGAAGACCGGCGAATTCCGCCGCATCCCATGGTTTATTTGGGAAGCATAATTTATGAAGGTTTGCAATTTTGTTCAGCATAACTGGCCCTGATATAAAGCGGAATTACAGGCATTGCATCGGCATTTAATTTTCTTTGCACAATTGGCAAAGCGTTTATTAAATCGTATGGTTTGTGCCCAACCGTTTTTGGATATTCAAATTGTTTTGTTTCCACTTCTTCAATGGTCATTATGGCTGGTTTAATCTCGGCTGTGCCATGCGCAGACGGATTTGCACCAACAAAAAAATCACCCTTACCCGAATCAATCGCAACAAAGGCATCAGGGTCAGATTCCAAATAAATTTCAAATGCGTTTACGGGCACAACTGGAATCCCAAGGCCCATTGCCAAACCCTTGGCATAGGCAATGCTCAGTCGAATTCCTGTAAAACTGCCCGGGCCAACAACCACACCGATTGCGGTTAAATCTGAAAATTTTGCATTATTTTCTTTCAAAAAGGCTTCTGTTTCAACTGGCAAAGACAGCGATTGCTTTTCTGTTTGGATATTTTTAATAATCGGCAAACTAAGTTCCCCTCCGGTGGAGGGGTGCCCCAACGGGGCGGGGTGGTTTAGCCAAGTCTGAATTTT
>CAZHPG010000033.1:0-2292 GCA_964534055.1 uncultured Muribaculaceae bacterium
GTTCCCAAAACTCTGACCTGGATTTATTAACTCTATCTTGATCTAGTTTGGTCAAAGACTTTTTAGCGATTTCAAACTGTGTTTGCAATGCACATTTACTTTTTGGCATCTTATTTTTTGGCATATTATATTCCTTTGATTATTGTCAATAATAGTGTTTTTGTTCTATTTGTCAAATATTATCTATAATTACTCTCTTGAAATCCTGGAATAATAAACTATATTACCCAGTACAGGCAGAAAAAGGAGATATTAAATGCTGAAACCTTTGCATAATTTTGTTTTGCTGGAACGCATGGAAGAAGATAATAAGACTGCATCCGGCATCATAATTCCAGATAACGCAAAAGAAAAACCATCCCGTGGCAAGGTTATCGCCGTTGGACCCGGTGCGTATGATGGGGATGAAAAAATCCCAATGAGCGTAAAATGCGGTGACACCGTCATGTTTGCGAAATGGGCATCATCCGCCAATGAAATCAAATTGGACGGCAAAGATTATATCTTAATCAAAGAAACCGACATATTGGGGATTTTATAAGGAGAATAAAAATGGCAAAAGAAATAAACTTTGATACCGACAAATTAGTAGCAGGTGTTGATAAACTTGCAAACGCTGTAAAAATTACCATGGGACCAAAGGGTCGCACTGTTGTTATTGAAAAATCTTATGGTGCGCCAGTTGCAACCAAGGACGGCGTATCAGTCGCAAAAGAAATTTCATTAAAAGACCCCCAGGAAAACATCGGTGCGCGGCTGGTTCAAGAGGCCGCCAAGAAAGCCGGTGATAAAGCGGGTGATGGAACAACCACTGCAACTTTGTTGGCACAAAAACTTATCAAAGAAGGCCGCAAAATTGTTGCGACCGGATCTAATCCAATGGATGTTAAACGCGGTATTGATGCCGCGGTTGCAGCCGTTGTTGCAGATATTGAAAAAAATGCAAAAACCGTCAAAGACAGTAAAGAAATCGCCCAGGTCGCAACCATCTCTGCAAATGGTGACGACGAATTGGGACATCAAATCGCAGATGCGATGGAACGCGTTGGTAAAGAAGGCGTGATAACGGTTGAAGAAGCCAAGGGTCTGGAAACAACAATTGATGTTGTCGAAGGAATGCAATTTGATCACGGATTTTTGTCGCCCTATTTCGTAACCAACAGCGAAAAAATGTTGGCCGAATTAGATGGCGCACAAATTTTGGTGTCCGAGAAAAAAATTACAGGCTTGCAAGCCCTGCTTCCTATTTTGGAACCAATTGCGCAAAGCGGCAAACCATTATTGATTATCGCGGACGATGTTGAATCCGAAGCGTTGGCGACATTGATTTTAAATCGTTTGCGCGGCGGACTGAAAGTTTGCGCAGTCAAGGCGCCCGGCTTTGGTGATCGCCGCAAAGAAATGTTAAAAGATATTGCAGTTCTGACCGGTGCCCAGGTTATTTCCGATGATTTGGGAATGTCGTTTGAAAATATAACCACTGCGGTTTTGGGCAGCGCAAAACGAATCGTTGTTTCAAAAGATACAACTTTGATTGTTGATGGTGCTGGGGACAAAAAAGAAATCAAGGCGCGCGCGGACGAAATCCGAATCGCTTTGGATAAAACCACTTCCGAATATGACCGCGAAAAACTGGGCGAACGCTTGGCACGATTGGTTGGCGGCGTTGCCGTTATCAAGGTTGGTGGCATGACAGAAATAGAAGTAAAAGAGAAAAAAGATCGCGTTGATGATGCGCTGTCAGCGACACGCGCTGGGGTCGCCGAGGGTATCGTTCCCGGTGGTGGTGTTGCATTAGCGCGCGCAAAATCCGCATTGGGCGACAAATTCACAGCGAATATGAACGCTGACCAAATCGCTGGTGTTGCGGTTGTTTCAGCGGCTTTATCTGCACCAATGATTCAGATTTCTGATAACGCCGGCATTTCCGGCGAAGTCGTTGCTGATAGAGTGCTGTCATCCAAAGATTATAATCACGGATACAATGCACAGACTGGCGAATATGGCGACATGCTGAAAATGGGAATTATTGATCCAGCCAAGGTTGTAAAGATTGCATTGCAATCTGCAGCGTCCGTTGCGGGCGCAGTGCTGACAACCGGCGCGGTGTTGTCTGAAATTCCCGAAGAAAAACCAATGCCCCCAATGGGTGGCGGTATGCCCGGGATGATGTAAAAATCTGATATAAAAAAACGCGGCGTTTGCCGCGTTTTTTTAATTTGGAATACAATCAAAGATTGATGCTTTGGTATCTTTCTTATCTTTCAGAAAAACAACATCGCGAAAATTAGC
>CAZHPG010000033.1:2302-6574 GCA_964534055.1 uncultured Muribaculaceae bacterium
TTTCGAGCAGAATTTTCCAATTGAACATCCGCTCCAAAATCCATTTTCGCAAACCTGCATACATTGACCATTTTCAAACTTTCCAGTATTCATTTTGCCATCATCCTTGCACGCGCCAGTCATTGATCCATCAACTATGCAATGTCCGAATTCTGTTCCGCTGCTGCCGGTCCGCTCGCGCGTTTTTGCAAAACCTTTTTCACATTCCAAATATTTTCCGCTGCCGCAGAATGAAAATGTCGCATCGGTTGACACCCATTCGCGCGAAGCAACACCGCCCCAAACATTGCACTTTTCCAAGCATTTTGGTTGGTCTTTATCTTTATCAATCAATTCATATTGGGTGGATACACATTCAGAAATTTTGCAATCTTTACCAGGATTCGCCCAACGAACACCAGGATTATTTTTCTGATCACATGCAACGCATTTCCCAGCCTTTGGATATTGTCCTATTTCGCATTCTAAATTTGTTGTCGTAACGACAGCAGTTTGGGCCGTCACAGGCGTGGCCGAACGAATCGGTCCAGTTCCCATCATTGATACACGCGCTGCGCCACCAGCCTTGCGCATATTTTGTGGGGCGCCGTTGTGCTGCTCTTGCACAGTGGTTGCATCGGATGTATCTGTTTGCTCGGCCACAACTGGTGATAACAAAAACATGGCTGCAAAAATTCCAAATAAAAATTTCAACTTCATATTTTTTCTCCTTTTAATAAGAAACCGCAATACCAGCAGCACGCACAGCACCCAAAAATGCTTGATGTGCGCTATCACGCACATAACCGGAAAGCCGGCCACCTTCGATGGTTGTGATTTTTAAATCGGCCCCAGTTTCACGCGACGCGCGCATGATTGCACCCAAATCATTTATGCCCTCAGGCTCTAAGAATACGGGTACTCTGCCCGCAAAAAAAGTTGCAGCCGGATCCTCAATTACAAGGCCTTTGGCCTTTAACCACTTGCCCAATGCGGCTTTGCTAAATCTTACACTGATGTCTGCAGAGTAACTGGTTGTATCTTGTTTTTCATCTTCTATTGCGGTGGATTCTATCAGACTGTTTAAATCATCCGATGAAATTTCTGCGGCTATTGTTTGCGCATCCATCGGCGAAGCAAGCATCCCCAATTCATTTTCGAATGACATGCGACGCGCTTGGTCCATTGCCATCGCCTTGGCAGCGACGCCATTTTCCGCAGTTTTTTCAATAATAATTGCATACGAATTTTCAGCCATGCACAAAACACACAGCGCAGCAAGCGCTGTAATAAATTTTCTGTGAAAAAATTTAATTCTATCCATTTATTATCTATGCTTTATGATTATCTAGAATTGTGCAGCCAGTCCGACCCTGATTCCCATGGATTTATAGAAAGAGTTCACTTCTTCTTCCTGTGTGCATACCCAATTCGGACAAGTGTCTAAAATATTCAAAACTTCTGGATCGTCCTCGGCCAGGGCGTTATAAAAATCTTCGTTCAAGAATGTTTTTGCGGTCGCGTTGCTGACATCATAATAATCGTATGTAAACCCAAACGACATTTTTACATGATCGGTCAGCGCGGTCAGCCAATTCGCAGAAATTCCCATATGCCACGCATCACCAATACCGGCGGAATCTTCGACACTTTTTGGATGCGCCCAATCAGCACGATATGGTTGATCGCCCGTAGATTCATACGCAGGCAATCCAAATTCCACGCGGGCCGTAACCGAATTATTTTGATTTATTTCATAATCAGCATCCAGCGCAACATACGGGCCCGACCATGAAGTATCGTATTCATGCGTAGTATCGGTTTGGGCGAATGAAAAAGTATCCCCCAGATATACCTGGCCTGCGGGCGTATCATTCTCGTTCCAAAGGACCGAGTCAATAGTTCCGTCGCCATTTTCATCAATCATTATCAGCGGAGTGCATTGTGTCTCGTTCGAAACAGTAACGCAATAACCTGTCTGCATTAAAAGTCCGGCGTTTTTTACCGTCTTTAAATTATACGACAAATGGCGGTATCCAACAGACGGCGTTATTTTTGTATTTCCAACATTGAATTTATCCACCAATCCAAATCCCAAATTAAATCCAAACATGTTGCCCGATTCGCTGGTTCCAGCGGACAACCCCCTGCCCATAACATCGCCCAATTCTACCTGGGGCGTAAGCGGATCATCGTCATCATCCCAATAAAAAGTATCAATGTAATAGCCGCCGTTGCTGATATCGTCATCAATCATGTGCGCATCACCGGCCTGCATTCCATATTTCAGTCCTGCGTCCAACTTCAACAAACCAAAATTGTATCCCAATGCGGCATCAAAAACATTCCAAGAAATATTGTCATAGTGCAATATGCTGCCAGCAGTGTTCATTTCCATCTGCCAGTTTGCAGTCTGACGCGACATTCCAGCCGACAAAGACAAAACGCTTTTACTGGACGCGGCGGGCGCTTGCGCAACGGCTTTTTGATATTGGTAAGAGCCGGATGTCGGATACGGCCATTGATTAGCCGTAGTATTTGCGGCCTGTTGATACCTGGCGGGCTGGCTGGCAACGGGCTGACCGTATTTGTATTGGGGCGACTGATACGACCCATTGTAATAAGTTCCCGCGGCACCAGCGGCAATCGGCGAAACCAACAAAGTGGCAAAAAGTATTGAAAATTTTTTCATATCAAGAAAATCCTGCATTATCTATTATTATAATTCTACCATAAAAACCGCCGCAGTGAAACGAAATAGTTTTGCATGGGGCAAGAATAAAAAGGCTTGAAAAAAAGAAGTATTGATGTAGAATCCGCGCATTCGCGGTCGTGGCGAAATTGGTAGACGCGCAGCACTAAGGATGCTGTGGAGAAATCCTTGGGGGTTCAAGTCCCCCCGACCGCACCAGCCTATGTTCGCAAGCGAACCACGGCGTTCAATCCAAAACAAAAAATTCAATTATATTAATGATAAAAAATATCTGATGGAACTGTTATACAGCCGTTGTTGCCGCAGATTTTATGTCCCGATGGAATTTTGCATTCTCCACCGATAAATAAACTGTTATCCGGACAAGAAACCCATTTCGCCCAAAAAGATTTGTCCCCTCCTGGGCCGCCGGCCGGAATGGTTGTGACCGCAGTGCCGTTCAATCCAATATTGTCATACCAGCCATTGAACATATTGCCTGACTTTGTTGGAATTGGCAGGGTTACCGATGAAGTAATATTATAAGTGGGCGGCAAGCAAGTTCCACCCGGGCAAGTCCCAAAATTGGTGTAATATGTAATATTATATGTTGTAGGATTCCACTTTGCATAAAGGGTTAAGTTTGTCCCATTGACCGCCAATTGTGGTTTGGAAGAACCCGGGTCATAGCATTCCGCGGGGACATCGCCTGCAGCCGTCTTGCACCATTTGACAAGTGTATAGCCAACCCTGGAAATTCCCGCCGAGGCTGTTGCCAGATTGCAAGTTCCATTATATATACAACTGGTTGAACTGGCCGTACCGGTTCCACCATTCGCATTATAAGAAATTGTAATTGAATTCGCCGCCCATTGTGCATAAATCGTCATACTGCCAGAGTTAAAAATATAACTAGTCCCGTAGACAGTGCCAGAACCATTTGCGGCAGAGTTCCACCCATTAAATGTGTATCCAGATGGCGCAGTAACACCAGAATTAGGTAAAGCACACGCAGTTCCATTATCAGGACATACACAAGACGTACCAGTACAATTTGTGGTATTGCCAGGCGTGCCAGTTCCGCTATTAATATTCAGTGTAATTGGGAAATTACATGCTGGCGCATCAGTTCCACCAGCGCAAGTGCAATCTCTGCCATTAGTTTCCGCGGCCGAGCAAGCATTACAGCCCGTCGCCGTCAATGGGTCGCTTGTATATGTGCTACCATTTACCATGTAATAATTGGCATCACAAACGCATTGATATGGGGACGATGTGAGATGCATATTTGCCCCACATGTATATTGAATATAATATTGAAAATCCCCACTATCATAAACTCTTGATGGAACACAAGTGTTTGAGTTCCATGTTGAATAACCGGACGAGAAACTATCACACGATGCTGTAGTTTCTGAGCAGTGTAATCCTGCATCGCTACCATTCGTGCAAGTAGTAATCGGACTAGTGCACGGGTCCGCATTAGCATTAAAATCAATCAAGCTAAACAAAACAAATATTGATAAAAAATGCAGACGAAATTTCATTCTCACTCGTAAATTTTTTCTTCCCGAAAATTATAGAACAATAACTATAAAAAT
>CAZHPG010000034.1:0-6228 GCA_964534055.1 uncultured Muribaculaceae bacterium
GATGGCTGGATATGAAAAAATCCCAAATTTAACCATCTTTGTGCACCCATACCCGTGTGTCCTACAAACGTAACCAAAACAACCAGAACCAGCGCGACGAAATAAATCAAGTAAGAGTTTTTAAGCCAGGTTTTTATATTTGCAAAAGCCGCAATGAAAAACAAAACAAATCCCATGCCAATTTTTGCCATCTGGGAAAGAGCATAAGGTCGCCATCCGCCAAATCCTGTGCAAGTGGCAGCCTCGTCCGTGCACAGCGGTTTCCCCGCCGAATAAAGAGAGACAATAGATAATAAAAGAACAAGACACATAAGCGCAAACAAAGGCCAACTGAACCCACGCAGCTTTTCGGTAAAGCTTATATTTTCTGCCCGTGAAATTCGCGTTTGTCTAACCATTTTTCAAAATTTCTTTCATTGTTTCGGCCGCCGCATGTGCCGCAGTTCCGCTGCTTCCGCTGTGTTCTGTTATAACAGCGATGGCATACTTTGGATTATCGATTGGTGCTAATCCGACAAAAAGGCCATGATTTCGTTGTTCCCATACCAATTGGTCGTTTGTTTTAACGCCAGTTTCGCGTTCGGCCATACTGATTCGCCGCACCTGGGAAGTTCCAGTTTTACCACCCATGTTTTTAATAATCCAACCAACCCCGGCGGCGGTTCCGCCTTCCTGGGTAACACGGGATAATCCGTTCATCACGATTTTTATATTTTCCGGATTCAATTTCAAATTGCGAAAGTCCGGATTATCGTCATCTGCAATCAAGCGCGGCATAACCGCGCGATTGGTCGCGGCGCGCGCGCCCATAATCGCCAGTTGCAAACAATTGGTTAAAATATAACCCTGGCCAATTCCGGAAATAATAGTGTCGCCATGCATCCATTTTTCACGAACATTTTTTTGTTTCCAATCGCGATCCGGGATTACCCCAATCATTTCGCGTGGTAACAAATCCAACAGTTTTTGTCCCAGTCCCAATCGTTCGGCCATAGATTTAATAGGATTGATTCCAATACGTAAAGCAATCTGATAAAAATAAATATCACAAGAATGCGCCAAAGCGGATTCCAAATTCATCCACCCATGACCATCTTTTTCCCAACAATGATAAAGGTGCTTTCCGTATTCCCAATTGCCGTCACAATAAATCTTTTCTGTCGGCGTGACCGCGCCAGATTCTAATGCCGCCAAAGCCACAACGATTTTGAATGTAGAGCCTGGGGGATAAAGACCTTCGATAGTTTTGTTCATAAATGGCTTTAATTTATTCTCGCGTAACTGATCCATATATTCTGCGCCATCAATGCTGCGGAAAAGATTCGCATCAAATGTTGGCATTGATGCCATTGCAACAATGTTTCCAGTCGCGCATTCCAACGCAACGCCGCACCCAGCACCATGCGCAGCCAATGCGTCTTCTAATTTTTTCTGAACATTTTGACGTAATGTTATTTGCAAGTTTTTGCCAGGCACCGCCATAATACGTTTTTCATTATCGCCTTCGATGATGCGCCCCAGTGCGTCAGTGTGGGTAATAATTTGACCCGGTGTGCCGGATAACTGATTATCAAAAACCCGCTCCAATCCTGATTGTCCCGTCATTAAAAACGGTGATGTCGCAGCCATGCGTGGATTTGTGCGTGATTCATCCAGTGTTCCGACATAGCCGATGGTATGTGCCGCCAATCCCCCGCCCGGGTATTTGCGGCTGAAACCGGGTTCCAGATGCAATCCCGGCAAATCCATAGATTTTAATGTTGCCAGTTGCGCCCATTTTATATTTTCACGAATAATTACGGGTTGAAACTTGCGCTGATTCTCTATTTTTTTCAGAATTTTTTCAATATCTTTGGCCGTCAGATTTAATTCTCGTTTTGCGGCTGCCAGCACAGTTGGCACATCGCTGCATTCATCAGGAATTATAAATGCGCGATACACGGCCTCGTCCTTGGCCAATGCTGCGCCATCAGCGCTTAAAATTTTTCCACGTTCTGGCGGATCGATAATAATTCTGGCGGAATTATTTAATGACAGGCGCTTGTATTTATTATGCTCGAACAATTGCAATTGCAACATTCGCAAAATTAATGCGCTGGTCAAAATCGCACCACCTGTCAGGAACAGTGCGCTGCGTCTGTCAAAAGTTGTTGCTATTTCTTTGTCCAGCATTCTGTCCTCTCAAATAAATAAGTCAAAGGTGCATAGGCCAGCATGGATACAGAAAAAATCCATATCCCAGTCCAAATCGGAATCAGCGAGCCTGTTAAAAAAGCCGACCAAATTGCCAATATCACAGTCCCCAGTCCAACAAAAGCCATAAACAAATCCAATCCGCGCAATCGCTGCGACCCTGGGTTTATCATGCTTTGCAGACCCAGAACAGCATAGAATAAACAAAACAGCGCCGTCCAAAGCAACATTGTATCAAAATTTTTATCTATTAAAAAGCAACCAATCAAGGCCATCGGCATAAATCCACCGCGCTCTTTGATAATTGAATAATAAAAAATCGGGATCAGTGCCAAAATCCCGTTTGGATTCAATACAGATGAAGACAGACGCCACAAAAACAAAGTGGCAAAAAAAGGCAATAAAATTTCAATCAGTTTTTTCATTTTGAAACAAGCACGACCGCTTCGGACATTATTTTTGCGCCCGGTGATACCGGCGCAGATTTACCATCGCCCGTGGATTTTATTTGCCCTACGGGAATTCCATCTGGCAGATTTCCGCCAGCAGAAACAGAAAGCAGCATAACGCCCGGCGTAGGCAAAAATTCTTGATCGCTGAACAATTCAAAAACAGGCTGGGCATTTCCACGACCGCGTAAAAATCCCAATACATCACTGCCCGCGACGCGCACTGGGGTGTTTGCGCCAGTGTCGCGCAAACCGCGCACTTGGGACGAATTCGTACCGACCTGTACTACCGTGCCAGCCAGAAATCCATCTTTGGAAATTACGGCGTTGCCGGCGCGGATGCCGGAACTTTCGCCCTTGTCCAATGTAAAGGTATTGCTGGCAAAAGACGCGTTTTCATAAATAACCCGCGCCAGAACCGCTTTGCTGGGCTGGTTACGAACTATATCCAGTGCCTGTTCTAATCGCTGGTTTTCTGCAGCCAATGCGATACAACTGGTTTGCTGGGTGGACAATTCATCCAATTTTTTTCGCAAATTTCGATTTTCACTGCGAATCCCTTGGCGCACTATCATATTTTCACTTAATTTACCGGCAAATCGCACAGGCCATGTTATTCCGTCGCCAACTACATGTGCGGCCGGAACAATAACATACGCCATTGCATTCATGATTTTGTAATCGGGCTTGTCCAGCAAGACATAAAGAAAAAATACAGGCAAAAGACAAGCCACAATGCCGGCCTGGATCTTTTTTGCTATCTTAGAAGAGGTTGTTTTTATATCCATTTGCTATCCCCTGGCACATAGTTGTCAGCCCACAGTCTGTTTGGAAAGTCTAGCACTCAAAAACAACTTTTCTACAAAAAACTTGCATTTTCATATTTTTATGTCAAAATAAGGGCTCTTGGTTTAATAAAATACCACGAATGGTGCGAAATAAAATCGCATATCGCGCGGAAAAGTGGCGAAGCTGTATATAATACAGCGAGCCAATTTGACAAAGCGATAGGGGATTTGTGTCGCATCGTGAAACGACGGCGTCTAATTAAACCAATAATCTTCGGTTTTCTGTTAATCTGTATAATATACACATTAACAAAAAACCTTGTTCTTGATTTAATTATCCTGCCGCCATTCGTAGCATTTTATTAAATCATGAGCCCAACACCAAAGCGGCAAGGCATTGCCGTCAGGATAAATATGGAGTTTAAAAATGCCTAAGATGAAAACAAAGTCTTACCTGAAAAAACGGGCAAGCATGACCGCAACCGGCAAAATCCGGGTTGCCAGAAACAGCCACAAGAAACTTCTGCGTAAAAAATCCGCCCGCGCGAACAACGCTGGCAGCAAAGCGCAGTATCTGAACGATAACATGGTCGGCCAAGCGAAAATTTTGGCACCGTATGGTTTGAAATAATAAGGGGCTGAAAAAATGGCAAGAGTAAAACGCGGAACAACCGTAAAACAAAAACATAATAAAATTCTGGAACGCGCCAAAGGATTCTTGGGTCGTCATGGCTCTACATATCGTGCAGCGCGCGAAAAAACCGAAAAAGCCGGGCAATATGCATATCGTGATCGTAAAGTTCGCAAACGCGACTTTCGCTCGCTTTGGATTATCCGTATCAATGCCGCTGTTCGTCCACATGGCTTGACCTATTCCAGATTCATGAATGGCTTGAAAAAGGCCGGCATTGAACTGGATAGAAAAGTTTTGGCAGAAATGGCATATAATGGTGATGCTGGGTTCGGAAAATTAATCGAACAAGCAAAACGATTTATCGAAACCGACAAGTAAAATTTCGGTGGCGATATTTTGTATATTATGCAACAATAAACCCATCGAAAGATGGGTTTTTTATTGGTGATAAAAATGAATGAACTATTAAAAGAATTGAACAACGCAAAAACACCCCAAGATTTGGATAATATAAAATCCAAATGGTTGGGCAAAAAAAGCGAAATCCGGGCGCAAATGGACGCACTGCGGGATTTGCCCGCAGATTCGCGCGCGGCAGCGGGCGCCCAGATAAACGTATTGCGTATCGAATACGAAAATGCGATTGAAAATGCGAAATCAAAATTATCAAACAAATTGATTGATGAAAAACTGGCGAATGATAATTTTGATATGACATTGCCTGGCGTTGGCACAGGATCTGGCGCGCTGCACCCCGTCAGTGTTATCGAAGAAAAATGCGTAAATGCAATGCGCCGTTTGGGATTCGTTGTTGCAACGGGGCCAGAGATAGAAGAACCAAAATATAATTTCGATTTATTGGATATCCCGTCACATCATCCGGCGCGCGATATGCAGGATACTTTCTGGATTGAAAAAGATAAAAAACTTTTGCGTACACATACAACCTCGGTTCAGTCACGTTATATGATGGACTTGCATGGGGATGAATCAAAATTGCCAATCTGTATTGTATCGCCTGGTCGTGTTTATCGTAACGAAGCATTGGACGCAATGCACCTTGCCGCATTTCATCAGTTCGAGGGTTTAATGGTTGGCCGTGGAATAAAAATTTCCCATCTAAAAGGGACCATAGAATTTATTTTAAAAGAAGTTTATGGCGATGACATAAAGATTCGTTTCAAACCAAAATTTTATCCATATACCGAACCCAGCATTGGCGCAGATATTTTAACTGCGCGTGGTTGGGTTACGATTGTTGGTGCGGGAATGGTGTCGCCCCAGGTTTTGCGCAATTTTGGATTTGATCCAAATCGCGTCAGTGGATTGGCGTTTGGATTTGGCACATCACGTTTGGCCGGCGAATTTACCGGCGCAACAATGCGTGAATTATATGGCATGGATTTAAGAGCATTCAAAAAATTAAAGGGCGAATAATTATGAAGTTCAGTAAAAAGATATTGGAAACATTTATTGATTTGCCAAAAGAATGGCAAGAATTAATGGAAGATATTGGTTTGGAAATAAAATCCATTGATGGTGATGTCTTTAATTTGGAATTGCTGGCCAATCGTGGCGATCATTATTGCTATTTGGGTTTAACAAATGAGATTCATGGACGCACAAGCGCAAAAATAAAATATGATATGGCAAAAATGACCATGCCGTTGGATCAATCAGAAAAATCAAAAGATTTATTCAAGATTGAAACAGATAAATGCTTGGCATATTCATTAACACCATATAAATTATCTGCAACGCAAAAAGATCGTCAAACTCGGGATAAATATATTTTGGATATTCTGCGTGCCAGTGGCGTCAATGTTATATTGGATATTATTGATATTACAAATGTCGTTATGCTGGAACATGGCCAACCCGCCCATGTCTATGATGCGGACAAGATTCGGGGTCAAATTCATATTCGCACGTCAAGGGCCGGGGAACGTGCTGCCCTGCTCTTTCATGATGGTATGACAGAAATTCCAGCGGGAACATGCGTTATTGCAGACGATGAAAAAATATTATGTGTTGCGGGGGTTATTGGGTGCCACGGGGCCGAGGCAGATGAAAATACAAAAAATATCCTGGTTGAAACTGCATTGTTCAATCCGGTTGCAATTCGTTTGGCATCGCGCGCAATTGGGCACACATCAATTGCCAG
>CAZHPG010000035.1:0-6118 GCA_964534055.1 uncultured Muribaculaceae bacterium
CCAACAGGAATAATAATGCAACCGCCAACACTGGAACAACAATCAGTTTAGAAAATACTGCGGAAAAAGTAATTGTTGCACCACCAATCAATTGTAATATCAATACTGCTATTCCACCCAGCAATCCATACATAAACGCCTTTAACATTGATTCTTCTAAATTGCCATCAGCGACGATTTTAGAAAAGAAACGCCGTGGCCGGATTAAAATATAAATTATGTGTTGAAACCAACTTTTAAGCTTTGCAATCATTTTTTTGCCTTTCGTGTATCTTAAGGCTATAATAAAACCAATAGACAAAAATTTCAACAGGAAAATCATGTTAAAAGTTGTAATAGCCGGTCGTCCAAATACTGGAAAATCTACATTATTTAATGCATTGACGCATTCGCGCGATGCACTGGTTCATGACAGACCGGGCGTTACACGCGACGTTCTGGTTGGCACTGCTAAACTTGGCGATTTAGAATTCGAGCTGATGGACACCGCAGGATTAGAGGTCAAAGGCACAGAAATAGAAAAGCAATCAACCGAATTTGCTATGCACGCAATAACTTTGGCTGACGCTATTTTGTTTGTTGTTGATGGACGCTCTGGCATCACGGCCCAGGATCTAGAGTGGGCGAAAAGCATACGAAGACAGGCCAAAAGCAGTAAAAGCAATGTTATTTTGCTGGCTAATAAATTAGAGTCAAATAAACGAGTTACTGAAATTTCGGATTTTTATAAATTGGGATTCGGCGAACCTTTCCCAATCAGTGCCGAACATAAACAGGGTCTGGATACAATTTATGATTTTCTGAAAAACATCACGCCGGCATCAAATGCTGCAAAGAAAATTTATGATTCCGCGCCAGTTCGTATTACGATAATGGGACAACCCAATGTCGGAAAATCCACCCTTGTAAATCAAATATTGGGTGAAAAGCGCGTAATTGTTCGTGATGAACCCGGGGTTACCCGTGATACTGTCGCAATCAATACAAAGTATCTGAATCGCGATTTAGTAATCAATGACACGGCGGGATTGCGCAGAAAAGCAAACATAACAGATGGACTGGAAACATTATCTGCACTGAAATCGTTGGACGCATTGGAAAAAACCGATGCCGTGATTTTGGTTGTAGACGCAACTGGCGACATTGAAAATCAAACATTGGGTATTGCGGCGCGCGTTTACGATGCCGGAAAAATCTTGGCTATTGCTTTGAACAAATGGGATTTGGTTTCACCGCAAGAACGCGAAGAAAAATTATTAAAATTAAAACATCAGTTCAAAAATTCATTCTTTCAAATTATAAAGCCATTGGTTTTGCCTATATCTGCCGAAAGCGGCACTGGCGTTAAAAACCTGATGCGCCGGGTATTTGGATTACATGAAAAGATGGCAAACAGAATGCCAACATCACTGCTGAACAGAACGATTGAAAAACTGATCGAGGCGCGTCAACCCCCAATGTCGCGGTTAAAACGCCCAATGAAAATCAAATTCGTCAGCCAGGTTTCAACAAGCCCAATAAAAATCGCAATTCATGTTGGCGGCGCATCCGATGTTCCAGAAAGTTATACCAGATACTTGCGCAAAGGACTTGCCAAGGCGATGGATTGGGAACAATTACCGATTTTCATAGAATACAGAAAATCAGAAAACCCGTTTGATTAGTTTTTTCTTTGGCTAAATTCACAACCACAATAATTCTGTCTGTAAAAATCCGATTCGTGGTTAATTTTTTGCCGCAACTGTTCATCCCAAGCAAAAGGAACATATTCAACCCCCAGATTTGCTGCCGCTGCATCAACCTGGTTTTGATCTTTGTGCTTTGATACACCAAACACCGACATTATTTTATTATATCCGTTATCACGGGCAAAGGTCGCCCCATATGCAAATCGCATTTTGAAACAGCGCGCACATCTTTCGCTTCGTTCTGGCATATTTTCAAAACCCCGAAAACATCCCAGCCATTGGTTATGATTGTATTCGCCCACATGATATTTTACGCCCAGATTTTCGCAATATTTTATCTGCTCGGCCAGTCTTTTTTGATATTCAGATTCTGGAAAAATGTTTGGATTAAAAAACAAGACTATAAAGTCCATGCCCTGCTCTTTCAGCTGACTTATTGCGCCACACGAACACGGCGCACAGCAAGACATTAAAACGATTTTATCGCCTATATTCATTTTATTTGAAATTCTGCGCCAATTACGGAATCATCGGGCAATTCAATTATGCCATCGTGATTATCGCTGATACCCAGTTCATCTGCGGCGCACATCATGCCGTTTGACAGAACTCCGCGGACCTTGCGCGCGGCCAACGGCGCATCAAATGCGGGCAATTTTGCGCCGACCATTGCCAACACAGAAATCAGCCCTGCGCGGGCATTTGGCGCACCACATACAATTTCCAGTGGTTTGCCCAATCCTGCATCAACAGACAAGATTTGTAAATGATCGCTGTCTGGATATGGCGCGGCAGTTAAAATTTTTGCAATAACAATCTTTGGCGTTCTTTTAATATATTTTTCAGACATCGCCGCGATTTTATCGTCATCTATGCGTGAAAATAAATTTTCTGGAACGCTAAATTCTTCCCCGTCTTTTATGCGCCGTTCATATTCTTTTGGCCACGATAAATCTTTCTTGGTTGCAAATACAGATTGTATCTTTGCCGCGGCATCTGGAATAAACGGTGCTGAAACGCGGGCAAAAAAGTCCATCATTTGAAAACATTCGTTTAATACGGCGCCAGCATCGGATAAATTTCCATTTTTTACCAATGCCCATGGTTCTTTCTCGCTCATATATTCATTGGCAATGGCCCACATAGAACGCAGCGCAACAATTGACTTTCGAAATTCACATGCATCCAGCGCAGATGTTAATTCCACCAAAAGTTCATCCATTTTTTCAATTGGCGGTTCAAATCCTTGTTCAAGTTTTGGAATTTTTAATCCGAAATTCTTTTCCGTAATCTTGCAAACGCGCGATACAAAATTGCCCAACATCCCGTTCAAGTCTTTATTGACGATATCAGCAAAGCGTTGAATTGTGAAATCAGTATCATCGGTTTCGGGCGCAGATGCCATCAAAGCATACCGCCAGCAATCGGCTGGCGCGTCAACTATGGCCTGGTCCAGAAAGATTCCGCGATTTTCAGATTTGGAAAATTTTCCACCTTCAAAATTTAAAAAGTTCATGCCTTTTAACAAATCTACCGTCTTCCAGTTATCATCTACGGCCAATTCTTGCTCTGGGAAAAACACGGCATGAAATTTCACATTATCTTTTCCCATAAACTGCGCATAATAACAATCATCATTCTTCCACCAGCTTTCCCACTCTTGGGTTGCAGCTTGCGAGATAGAAACATAGCCCCACGGTGCTTCAAACCAAACATAAAACACTTTATTTTCATAGCCAGGCTTATTTACTGGTATCCCCCAAGATAAATCACGTGTTATCGGCGTATCTCGCAACCCTTCGGCCAGCCATTTTTTTGCAATTGAAATGGCTGTTTTTGACCAATCTTGACGTGACTCTATCCATTCGCGCAATTTATTTTCCATTTTTGATGCCAAGAAAAACAAATGTTTGGTTTCGCGCATTTCTATATTATGACTGCCTGAAATAACTGAATATGGATTTATTAAATCTCCGGCATCCAATAATTCACCACATTTATCACATTGATCACCACGAGCTTTTTCATATCCGCATTTGGGGCAAATACCTTCTATCTGGCGGTCTGCCAAAAACATATTATCATCTATAGAAAATGGCTGAACCATAACCCTTTCTTGTATCAATCCTTGTTCATCCAGACGATTAAAAAGTGATTGAACTAATTTAGTCTGTAAATCCGTATGTGTTGTGCCATATAAATCAAATGACAGATTAAAATCGCGAACTGACTTCTCGTGTTTTGTGCGGTATTTATCAACATATTCTTCAACAGTCATACCTTCTTTCTGCGCGCCAATTATAGATGGCGTTCCATGAACATCTGCGCCGCACACAAACAAAACATCGCGCCCATTTGCACGACAAAAACGCGCATAAATATCACTTGGCAATAAACATCCCACCATGTGACCCAGATGCAAAATATTATTTACATAAGGTAATGCACTGGTAATAAGGTATTTTTTACTCATATTTTTCTCGCTTTTTATAAAAACAGACGCCAACGGGGCGCCTGTGATATTCCCGTTAGTGCTTGATAAAATTATATTTTCATTCGTTTCATTTTATAAAATTCTGGTGGACGCGAGAAGACTCGAACTTCCGACCCCCTCCATGTCAAGGAGATACTCTAACCAACTGAGCTACGCGTCCAGCGGAAAAGATTATAACAGACAGATAAATAATTGCAAATTATTTTAAGCGTTTAATTTTCTTTTCCAGGCATTTTTCGCCACAGGACAGCCCATCTGCCGAAAGATTTAATGCGCGCTCATACGCCTCGATCGCGCCACGCGAATCCCCCAGTGTCGCACGAACATCACCCAGATGCTGGAACAGCCCAGAATTTTCCATCGCAACACGCCCTACCCTTTCCAGAATTTCGGCCGCTGCGGATGCATCCTCTTTCGCCCAAACCACCATCGCCAAAGTATCCCATCCGTCCAAATCTGTTGGTGAATCTTTTATTATTGCGGTCGCGTATAAATATGCCCTATCCAAATTTTCTTTCTTTGCCGCCCATATTTTCGCCATATCAGACAAAACATTTGGATTTTCAGGCACCAGATCCCCCGCCTTTAATAAATCATCTTCGGCATTATTCAAATTGCCATCCGCCATATAAATCCGCGCGCGCAGACGCAGCAAATACGATTGGGTTTCCGCTGAAATCTCTGCCCGCTTTAATGCATTATTTACAATTTTCAACGCATCTTTTGATTTATCTTTCTGCAAATTTATCGCAACTAACTTTGTCAAAGCCGGCATAAAAGTCGGATTCCTTTTCAGCACCGCTTCTAATCCGCGGCGCATTTTATTAAAATCACCGGCCTTTTCGGCATTTTTCATCATAATCAGCGGATAATACGGACTGGTCTGTTTGACCTTGGCAAAATATGGTTGGTAATTTGGGGAACCCGAAACAAAAAACATTGTTCCCAGATAATAATTTATCGCGTCATTATCGCCCTGATTCGCGGCCTGGGCCAGTCGCAATAATACCAATGCTGCACCAGAATATGACATGGCCGGCGTGTGCGACACATTCTGAATCAATCCAAATGAAAGTGCCTTTTTAACGCCAGCATAATCATCAGCGTTTACTTTATAATCACCAGCGAACGATCCACCAGGCGTTGCCGAAAATTCTTTGCGCAAATCTGTCGCCGCAATATCAAAACCATTTTTTTCATAAAATGCTATCAGATATAAATAATCGTTCAGATTAAAGAAATCCAATGGAACTTTGTCAAAAAATTCCTTGGCCTTGTCCGGGCGATTCGTTTCTGCATAAATCATGCCGCGCACAAACAATTTCCAGCTGTCGGATATGTTTAATTGATCTATAAATTTTAATGCCTCGGATTCTTTGCCGATGGCAACAGACGACCAAATACGCATGGGGGATAATATCAGCGAGTTATCTTTTGCTGAAATTTTATAAATTGCTTTCCAGTCATTCTGCTCTAAAAGATATGCAGTATATGCGACGCGCGCTGGCAATGATGTTTCTTTTGCTAAAGCCTTGGCCGAATCATCAAAGTTCCCGGCTAAAAAGCGCCCTATGGCTGCATCAACCTTTACCGCGGGGATATCAGAATCCTTTAACGCGTCAGAAAATTTTATCACGGCCTGGAAATCGTCGGCCCATATGGCATGCTTTATCGCCAGATAATTTCCGAACTTGGTTTCCGGATATACATGTTTTTCCGTGGCAGTTTTCACATACATCTGATTCCACATAACGGCCCCAAGCGCAATACAGCCGCCCAACAACAGCGCTCCGACAAAACCAGTTGAAAAATTTTTGTTTCTTGGCAAATTCATAGTATAATCAGTTTATGAAATACGCCCCCGAAATACAAGAAAAATTTGACCGATATGCGCAGATTTTGCAAACATGGCAAACATGCATGAATTTGGTCGCCC
>CAZHPG010000036.1:0-6105 GCA_964534055.1 uncultured Muribaculaceae bacterium
GGTGCGCAGGCGGAACATATACGATAAATCAAAGCACAAATCAGGGAATAACCGCATGCGGCACTGGAATGCTTTCTGCGGCGGGATCATCCAGTTCCACGGCATGCTATGCAAGCGCCGTAAAATGTGCGGCGGGTCAATATATGCCGGCAAATCAAACTTCTTGTTCCCAATGTCCGGCAAACAGCTGGTGTCCGGGCGGGAATTTCCAAGTAAATCTCAGCACAAGCCGTGGAATAACCGCGTGCAGTAATGGCTTGGTTTCCGATGCTGGATCATCCAGCTTATCGGCATGCCATGCTGTACCTTCATCTTCAACAGTAATCTGTTCAGAAGGGGAATATTTACCCGCAAACAGCGCGACTTGCAGCACATGCACTGCAAACAGCTGGTGCGCAGGCGGAACATATACGATAAATCAAAGCACAAATCAGGGAATAACCGCGTGCGGCAAGGGATTAGTTTCTGCGGCAGGATCATCCAGTTCTGACGCATGCTATGCAAATGCTGTAAGATGTGCGGCGGGTCAATACATGCGGGCAAATCAAACTTCTTGTTCCCAATGTCCGGTCAATAATTGGTGTCCTGGCGGGAATTTCCAAGTAAATCTCAGCACAGACCATGGAATAACTGCATGCAGCACTGGCTTGGTTTCTGATGCTGGATCATCCAGTTCTGCGGCATGCCACGTCAGAACAGCAACCTGTTCGGCTGGACAATATTTGCCAGCACTCCGCGATACTTGCAGCGAATGCACTGCAGGCAATTGGTGCGCTGGTGGAACGTATGAAATAAATAAAAGTTCTGCGCAGGGAATAACTGCATGCAGCAGCGGGCGGTTTTCCGATGCGGGCGCATCCAGCCCAGATGAATGTCAGACGAATATAATAACCTGTGCGGCGGGGCAATACTTGCCTGCAAACAGCGCGACTTGCACAACATGTGTGGCTGGCAATTACTGCACGGGGGGAACATTCAACCAATCTACATCTATCCAAGGCTTGTCCGCATGTCCGAATAGTGGAACATCAGCAGCACAAAGCACCGCAGCAACCAATTGCTATAAAACCTGCAGTTCGACTGGTATGAATATTCCAAATTCGACCAGCATAACACCGACGGCGGAAAAAGTTTATTGGGCATCAAACGCATACCCAAGTTGCAGTTTTGATGTAGTATGTAATTCGGGCTATAGTGTTGTGAATAATTCAGGAACATTATCCTGCGTGCTGGACGAGGTAGTATGTGATACCGATCCAAATGCGTCGGCTTTCAATTCCAAATGTGAGCCAACCAAATGTAAATTCGGTTATCACTTTGAAGACAATCTGTGCACGCCTAACCGTACATCTTGCTCTATCACCAACGGAACAGGTGTCAAAGAATGGATGGGTGACACTATCAAAGGCGGCAAATGGACCGCATGCACTGTGGCCAGTTGTGATGATGGTTATACATCCGATCGGGCATTGACCGATGAAAACAAGCTTTGCGGCGTATGCCGGAACATGTATGACGCCGACGGCGCAGTTGCAGTCAGCTCGTGGGCAAATTCAAATTGTGAAATTGCAACGTGTCTGCATCAGGGCGAACTATATCGACTTAGCAACAACGAGTGCATTAAAATTTGTGACGATAAAGAAGATGATACGGGTGTAATGCAGTGGAATTCGGAAACAGAAAAGTGCGACAGAACTTGTAATCCTGGATTTACCAGTTGGTAATAAGTTTTCGAACAAGTGGTAATTCTTTTCCGCCCTGCTCTGTTATGATTTTTTCCAAGAATTTTTTGGTAGTATCAAAATCAACCGGTAATGTGTAAAGCCTGTCCAAATAAGGCTTTGCACATTCGCTGCATACTGCGCGCGATGTGCGTGGCGACAAATGGGTCAGATTATCCGTGCGCCCACACCCGGAGCATTTTGTTAAATCCAATGCATAACCCAATTCGCGCAATAAACCTATTTCCCAGCAAAGATATGATTGGCGTATAACATTATTTTTATCGGCAGATGAATTGCAAGTGCACACACCCATTTCATTCAGCATAGATTCGGTTTCGTGCCAAAGCGTTTCATATTTTTCGCGCTCTGCCAGCATCAAACCCAACAACGAAAATGCAGAATTCATCATTCCCAATGCCGTCGCATCTGACATCAATGCTGCGCAAAAATTCTTATCTGCTTCCCAGTGAAAAACCCCCAATTGAGAATCCAGTCGCGCATTCCATGAAACCAATCCAATTTGACCCGTCAACGGTTTGTTTTTCTTTGCGACTTGGGCACCTTTCATCATGCCAACCAATATACCATAGTCGCGCGTAAAAATGCGCGCACATGCATCGCGTTCCCCGAATGGACGCAACTCTATCAAAATTCCGACAGATTCAAGTTTCATAAACTTTATTATAACAAAATCGCGCCCAAAGGGCGCGAGTTTTATTCGGCGGTTTTTTCTGCTTTCGCTTTCTTCACCTTTGCCGGTTTTTCAGCTGGCTTTTCTTCTTCGTCCGAATTTTCTTTTACTTCTGATTCTGGTGCAACTTCTTCTTCGATCTTTTTAGTACCAAATGTCAAAACCTTGCCTGCGACCAATGCATCAATTTCATCTTGGGTCTGTGCCACAAAGATTTTAATTGGAACAATAACATCAGGATGCAACGCAATCTTAGTATCAAATGCGCCGATTGTTTTGATTGGGCTGCCCATCAGAACCTGGTATGATTCAACGGCAACACCGGTAAGCTCTTTCAGCAAACGTGCGATATCACGGCTGGAAACGCTGCCATACAGGTGACCTGTATCACCGGCTTGACGTATCATATGGAACTTTGCGGATTCCACTGCATTGCGGCTTTCTTCGGCGGATTTTTTCGCAGCTTCATGTTTTGCGGCCAATTCTGCCTTTTTGGATTCAAACAAAGCAAGATTTTCACGTGAATAACGCAAAGCCTTGCCATTAGGCAGCAAGTAATTACGCGCATAACCAGTCGCAACATCTACTTCGTCACCAATGTTTCCAAGTTTATTAATTTTTTCTGTAAGAATAATTTTCATAATCTGTCCTTTTTCAAGTTAGGGATGATTCCCAAATACTTTTAACCAAGATGATTGCGTACGAACGGCATCAACCCCAAATGGCGAGAGCGTTTGATTGCAACCGCCAAAGCGCGTTGATCTTTTGAAGACACGCCACTGATGCGGGATGGAACAATTTTTCCACGTTCGGTAATATAATGTCCCAATAATTTTACATCTTTATAGTCAATTTCTTTACCCTTTAATGGGTTTGATTTTTTGCGATAAATCGCTGCGCGAACTGCCATTTTATTCCGCCTCCTCTGCGTTCTTTTTCATCATGATTGACTGACCCTTGGCCAGTTCTTCTACACGGACATTCAAGAAACGAATAACATCTTCGTCAATCCGAGCACGTCTTTCGAACTCTGCAATTTGTGCCCCAGGCAACTCTACATTCAGCATGACAAAGTGAGCCTTGCGGTTTTTACGAATGACATAGGCCAGCCCTTTCAGTCCCCAGAATTCTGTAGACTTTACGCTGCCGCCCAGTTCTTTGATTATTTCTGAAAATTTAGCCGCTTTTTCTTTGACCTGCGGTTCGGTCAAGTCCTGGCGAAACACCAAGACGCTTTCATAAAACGCCATTTTATCTCCTTATGGTCATTAGGATTGCTACACCATGCAGCAACCAAGAAGCACGGCTATTATGACCATTTGTCCCAAAAAATCAAGTAAAAAATTCATATTGACCGGGTTTATCTAAATTTACTATGATTGCTTTGTCGAGGGATTTTAATGAATACCAAGTTTCACAGTTCTTTGAACCGAATGGCGCTTTTTGCAGCTATGGTGCTGATTGGCGTGATTTTGTTCCATGCGGATTTTATGCAAGTCGCAAGCGCCAATATCTGGCTAAATGGCATAATTATCGGAACAACTGTTTTTGGAATCACTGTTTGCTTTATCGATGTTTTGCGATTGGTGCCAGAATACAAGTGGATGAAAAGATTCTTTGCAAATGAAGCCAACACTAATGATTTACCCCCTGCACTACTTCGCCCTATCGCCATTATGCTGAACCGGGCAAAGATGCAAAAGAAAAATTTCATCAGTGCGCCAGCAATGGACAGCTTTCTGAACATTATTATGGGACGATTTGAAGATCAACGCGACCAATTGCGTTATATTACCAATGTCCTGATTTTTTTGGGCCTGCTGGGAACATTTTGGGGATTGATACACACCATCGGTGGATTTTCTGACTTGATTTCCGCATTGGATTTTAACGATGAAAACGTTATGGGCACAATGCAACAAAGTCTGGCACACCCATTGGCGGGTATGGGAATTGCTTTTTCGTCTTCTTTGCTGGGATTGGCTGGATCTTTGATTGTTGGGTTTTTGGAATTGCAAACAACCATGGCGCAAAACTCATTACATCGGGAACTGGAAGAAAACCTGGCCAATAAAACCAGACTGGCCAAGCAGGTTGATACCGATGATTCCGCAGGAAATGTAAATGCGGCAGTAAAAGATTTGACAATCGCAATCGCACGATTGGAAAAAACAGTAGGAAAAATAAAATCGTGATGTTTCACGAGCGCGAGGGAGAGAAAAATGTTAAACATTCGTTTCAAAGAAAAAACCAATTCTTGGCCAGGTTTCGTTGATTTGTTTTCCAACTTGGTAATCATTTTGGTATTTTTGCTGATAGTGTTCGTGTTTCTTTGGACCACGACCAATGTTTTTAATGCAAAGGCCACAAGTAAAAAGGTAACCGAACTGCGTCAATTAAACGCGGACCAAACCGAACAAATCGCCCAAATGACGGCCGATGAAGCCGAAGCCAAAGATCTTTTGCTTTTATCGCGCAGCCAAATGGAGGCATTAGAACAAGAAAACGCCGGACTGAATCAAAAAATGGGTCAGTTGCAATCGCAAATATCATCATTGGCGCAAGAGTATCAAAGGACTGCTGACGCAACCACCGCCGAACGCAATGCGCTGCAAAATCAGATTCAACAATTAAAAACACAATTGATGACTGCTGAAACCAGCGTGGCCCAACAACGGGTCTTGGCCGCGGAAGTCAACAGATTGAACGGACTGTTGAACATCGCAGATCAACGCGCCCGCGATCAAGAGGCCCAATATGTTGAAATGTCTGGCCGCCTGAATAAAGCCATGGCTGACAGAATCGCCGAATTAAACCAGTATCAGTCCGAATTTTATGGAACTATAAAACGGGCATTACAGGATTCAAACAAGGTTGATACCAGCACGGATAGATTTATTGTTCCCAGTGATATTTTATTTGCACGGGGATCATACACCCTGTCTGCCGAAGGAAAGCGTCAGCTGAAAATGATTGCGCCCGCAATCGCCAGTTTGGAAACAATGATTCCCGCCAATGTTCCATGGATAATTCGCGTTGATGGACATACTGATAAAACGCCGGTTGTCCCCGGAACGACCAGATATGTAAATAATACCCAACTTTCTTTACTGCGCGCCCAGGCAGTGGTTAATGAATTGGTTCGGGCTGGAATTTCACCGCGACGTTTGGCGCCCACTGGATTCGGGGAAACGCATCCGGTAAATACCGGAAATACTGCTGCAGCAATGCAAAAGAATCGCAGAATAGAATTGCGGCTGACAAATCCATAAATTTAAAAACCGCCGATTGGCGGTTTTTTTTATTCAGGTATTTCAATAACTTTGTCGCGACCAGTTTCGCCACGAATTATTTTAATTTTAGATTTCGCAATATCAAAATGAATCGATAAAAGTTTTATAACCGACTGATTTGCTTTGCCATCAGTTGGGGTGACGGTCGTATAAACCTTTATCGGGTCGCCCGAAACAACACGATTTTCTTTGGCCCTTGGGATAACGCGAATATTATAAATCATTTTTATATTTTTCATCATTTAATAAGTGAATATGAAAATGCATTATGCCCTGGTATTCCCCAACATTTGCGGCCATACGAAATTCATTAATAATACCAAGTGCATCAGCGGTGCACCGCACAGCATCCCAAAATTCAGATTGTTCTTTGGCAGACGCATTTTTTGTAAAATCC
>CAZHPG010000037.1:0-5900 GCA_964534055.1 uncultured Muribaculaceae bacterium
GATTACTTGAATTATCATGCGATGTTGGATGCGGCAAATCTGGGCGGCGTCGGCACGCGCGTGGTAAATGTTGTTGCGAATGCGGCGATAATTTCGCCTATGCGCGCAATCGGCGCCCCAACCATTAATGATGCGTTGGTGCTGACCAGCGTTGGTGCGAATACAGCGGCCAAGCAGCAGATTTTTTTAAGCCTGTTGAACACATATTATAATCAAAATACAAGTGATACGATTAATCCCGGAAATGACGCAAGCAATTTATTCGGTGGCATGGGCGGCAGTTGGTCGCCGATGTTGATTTCTTCCACAGGTGAATTTAATTGGGGATTGGGGGATGGCAAAAGTTTATCCATATTGGACGCAACATTTGAAAATACGGCGCCTGCATTATGGAGTAATCTGAATCATTTATTTATGTCGGTCGTTGCAGTTCAAACCCAAAACGGAACAGATGATATTACATCTGTCACGGGAATCGAAGGCGCGACAACACCCGGCAAGATTATATTATCTTCGTATCTTGGGGCAGATGGAAATACATACGCTTCGCGTGCATGCGGTATGGCGGGGCAGGGCACTGCCAGTGTGGATCCATGGTGTTTTTCGGCCGCGGGCAGCACGGGCGAGCAAGCAGTCGCATCAATGGCCGGCGCAGTCGCTGCGATAAATGGGGCGTTTGCATATATGACCCCCGGACAAATTTTCACATTGCTTGCGCTTACCAGTGATGGAACATTGCTGGCGGCTGGAAATACAAATGGAACGCCAAAGACCAAGGCCGATCTGATTGCCTATTTACAAGAAAGGTATGAATTGCCGCCCGAATATGCAGCGCGCGTTACAAACGGTGAAGATTATTTAAGTGTGTTTGCCAAGGTATTCGGATACGGAATGGTGAATTTGGAACGTGCGACCAAGCCCAGCACAAATATTTATTACACAACTGGAACATCTACCAAGGGTGGAATTTGGCGGTCGGCTACAACAAAAATGTGGAATGACACGGCGTTTTCTTTGCCTGTTGCATCTGGCGCACGCAGTGGGGTGGTTTCAATATCGATATGGGATATGTTGGCATCGGTTGACGGCAGTTTGACTTTGCCGCGTGTGTTTGAAAATAATTTTGCATTAAACGGCGGTCGTCGCGGAATTTACTTGGGCGATGCGCTGGGCGATTTTGCGACCGAAAAAGAAAATAATAAAGAGCAAACAATAAACGGATTTACAACCAGTATGAAACTTTCCGAATCGAATCGGGCGTCAAACATGAATGGACTGGATGAAATGTCGTTCGGATACGAATCGGGTGATTGGAAATTCGGCGCACAATATCGGCATCACTTTAACGATTCATCAAATGTAGTTTTGCGCGGGGACGGTTCAAATCCGATTTTGTCTTTGGCATCTGATGCGGTGGCATCCAGCGCGCAGTGGCGCAGTGGCGCATGGAATTTTGGTATGCGTGCGTTCAGTGGTCAAATAACGGACGAGCAATTATTAGAATCTGATCCCGCGATTTCTGGCAGATATGATCCAGCGCGAATGGGTATAATGCAAGGCGTGGAAAACAATATCGCATACGCAAACGAAAAATTTGCGTTGGCAACATCTGTTGGTACGACACATGAAAGCAATACTGTTTTGGGCGCGTATTCGGGCGGGCTGTTGGGTTTGGGCGGCGGCGATACAATTTACATAGATTCCGTCATGTCGTTCGCACCAACCGATTCGTTGAAACTTTCAGCGCGCGCAACATTTGCAAATACTCGTGCTAATCCGACTGGTGATGTAATTTTGGGATTGTCCGAAATTCAATCAAATGCGTTTGCAATCGGCGCAGATTATAAAAACTGGTCGTTTGCAGTGACACAGCCATTGGCAGTGCAGTCAGGCCGCATGCAATACGCGACTTTTGATTATGATGTTATTGAAAACGAAACTGGGTATGAATTGGACGCACGACCATATGTTGATAATTTGGATTTGTCGCCAGATGCGCGCGAAACCAGATTTTCATTGGCATACCGGGCGCGACTGGGTGCGGCGACAACGGGCGCATTGGGATTTGTGTATCGTGTAAATCCAGATCACACACGTGAATTTGGCAATGAATCTATATTGATGTTAAAGGTTCGCCACAGCATCGGAATATAATGAATTTTTACCGACAAATGGGATTTTTCTTTATTTTCTCCTTGCTCTGATTTTCCTGTTTTTGCTAGAATTCCAAAGGAATGAAAAAGTTTTTGATTTTTACTTTTTGTGCCGCAATTTTTTGCGTGCTGCCTGCGCGCGGTGATGATGTTGAAATTGCCCGTGCGGCCGCACGTTCCATTGCTTCTGCTTCGCAGCAATCACCAGTGGTCAGAGAGCAAAGAACAAATATTCAAACAAAAAATACCACGCCAGTTTCCAGCGGTCGCACCAATATGGATGATGTTTCTGTTCGCACCGCTGCGCCGCGCACATCTGCTGTTGCGTCGCGCACTGCTGTATCTGCTTTGCCGCGTGAGGTTTCAACGCGTCCAGCGACCACAACGCCAACTGTTGCATCCCGCAGCGCAATTACCCCAGGTCAAAATTTATCCATAACGCGCAACGGTATCCAGTCCAGCCCCGTTCGCTTTGACACCCCAGTTATGTCGCGTAGCACGACAATTTCCCGCGCGGCAGTCAGTGCAGCGCGTGCGATTGGCGCGCCTACATCCGGATATAAATTTTGTCGTGAAACTTTTTTTCAATGCATGGATGAATTTTGCGCGAATAAAAACGCACAGTTGAAACGTTGCGCTTGCAGCGCTCGTGTTCATGATTTTGATAACATCAGAAAGACCCTGGATGAAGTCGAACAAAAGATGTTGGATTTTAACGAGCGTCTGCTGGCCGTCAGCATGGACAAGGAAGATGCCACCGCAATGTCCAGCGCAACCGAAGGCGAAAAGGCATTTGCCACCGATGATAAATCCGAATCGAAAAGTATTTTGGACGGCATAATGAAAAAATTGCAATCGGCAAATGCCGACACTGCAAATAGTAACAGTCTTGCCGCAATCAGTCTTTCCATGGATACGAATGTTTTTGATACCATTGATTCCGATCTGGGAATTGAAACAACATCCAAAGAAGGCGAAGATCTTTATAATGCGGCACTGCCGACTTGTTTGGAAATGGCGACCGAGGTTTGTGGATCCGATGAAGTTTCAACCGCTCAAAATGCATATGTCGCGGCGATAGAGCAAGATTGCAACACTGTTTCCAAAACGTATACAAGTCTGAAAGACAAAGCAGTTGAAAAAGTTCGCGAAGGTGGCGCATTGTTGGAAATGTCACGTCTGAATAATCAACAGACGCGTAATGCCGATGATATTTTGGTGTGCAAGAAAAAGATGCTGGATGCGCTGACCGATTCGGCAGTATGCGGCGAAAACCTGGGCAAGTGTCTGGATTGGTCGGGAAAGTTTATAAATCCTTTGACAGGTTCGGCGATTTTGACCAGCGATTTGACAAAGCTTGATGGTTTGATTCGTCGTCCGACTGGTGATGAGAAATGGGCACAGGTCACAGGCAACGATAAATTCGTAACCTTTTTAGGGGCAAAGAAAAAATATATTGAACCCGCAATGAAAAATTGTGAAGGATTGGAATCGGATGTTTGGACGGCGTTTTTGGAAGATGCGTTGGCGCAGATAAAATTGGCGCAGGGCAAAAAGCTGGAAGATATGCGGCAAAGTTGCACGACACTTACAACCGAGTGCATGAATAATGCGGCATCGTCTTTGGTTGATTTCGATTCGCGCGCGCTGTCTGTGTTTGGTGTGTATTACGACAAGAATGTGAATCAAGTATGCTCGCAAATAAAGAACGCGTGCACGGCGTTGATAAATAATGTTGGAACCGATTCGTCATGGGGTGATGCGATTGCCAATATTTCTACAACCAAAACTTTGGATCAGATAATCACAACCTGTACCGAAGTCGGCAAGAATTGCATCATTCGCAACTGTATGAATTTGGAATCCAAATTTGGACTTTGCCAGTCGCGAACCTCTATCATGCGATCCAGCATTTTGAATCAGGGTGATAATAATCCGTGTTGGGACGAAGTTAAAAGTTGTATCGCAGCAACCGGTGATTCAACGATTTCCAAAATTATGACCTCTACGGGCCGATTCGGCACACCAGAAATTTCCAGCAGCGATATCGTTGAAATCTTTAACGGTGCGGAAGTGTATCGGCGCAATTCGGCAAGCACAAGTGTAGGCAGCGCAACCGGCATTTATCTGTGGTGCGCAGCAGACATGAACAGCACAACGGATTTATGCAGAATAACCGAACGCGTCTGGGGTAATTGCACCGATAATCCAACATTGGGCACCGGCACGATTTTGCAAAGCGGACTGCAAAGCGACAGTTTGCTGTCGTGGTTGGCGACTAATACTAATACATCTTGCAATGGAAGTGTGTGCGAGCCAGGTCAAATTCTGTCCAGCAGTGGCTGCGCTGCAGGCGCACAACTGTCCAGCGATATGTCGTATTGTCCGATGACGCCGCTGCCCCACAACAGATTTAATGTTATTGGGACTGGATATGCAGATTATGGGGACCCCGATACGTCAAAGTGGTCAAACTGTTGCACTACAGCGCAAAAGGACGGATTCGGAAGTTGCTGCGCATCGATGGCCACTTTGAATATAGCCGGATTCGCGCCTGTCGCCAGCCAGGCCAGCAATGCCCACGTTTGCAAGCCCAGCGGTGCGACCAGTTTGGTTTTTGTCGCGGAAGTTGGGAATGATTTGGTGTTTTGTTCGGGTACTCTTTCGTATTCCAGCGACACAATAACCTGTACGGGCGGCAAGTTGATTTTCAGAAATAAAAATACAGGAATTTATTCCGAACCAGTAAATACAGGACTTACATGCACGGATTGCACGGAATCAACCACGGAAAATTATTATAACAAGAATATAACCGAATCCAAAAGATGTGTTTATGATTATGCCGGGACTTGGGCGGCTGTAAACGACGCTGTATGCAATATATCAAACCCGATAGATTGGCATGTTTCAATAGGGAATTGATTACCAAAAAATAATTTTCAGTATATTAAAACCAATTTTGCCCCCATTTCTGGGGGTAAAAAATTATAAATAATCCCGATTTTGGACGCAGGGCCCGGGCAGGGGGCAAAAGGCAGGATGAATAAAAAAATTACGCGTTTTCAATAAAAGACTTGACAAATGCTTTGTTTTGACTACAATATAGGGTATAACAAGGCCACAAGGAGGCGAGTTATGAAAAAGAAGAATCCAGGCGTCTCTAAGACAAAGAATAATTCAGGCATCTTTAAAGAGATTGCTTTTATATTGGCGAATAAAAAGAATAAGATAGCGCGTGAAATTGGATTTAAACTTTTATTGCTTTTAGCACCAGTTCTGATGGCGGTCAGCTGTGGGCAAGAAAATTGTGATTTTGAAACTAATGCCTTGAATACCGCACAGAACAACGAAACCAGAATAAATAAAGATTTTAATATTAATGCAGATTCATGTATTAATTACTATGGGGCTCAGATGCCGCAGGCATTCTTAAATACTGCTTATGGTAATTTGTCGGCAAATGCTATAAAGGCAGATTCTGTGACTGCAATTACTGGTAGAGCCAATGATGTTATACCTATGGTTCCAGAAACGGACCCAAAATACCCGGTTTTACAAGGAATTTCAAGAACTGGCGGCAAAGCATTAGATTCATGGGATGAATATCTTAATGCACAAAATAATACAGAAAACGCTCAAAACGCATTAACCAAATGTGAAAACAGTAAATAATATAAATCGATATATGTTTAAAAATCCGCATCATCAGATGCGGATTTTTTACTTCACATTTTTATAGTTATT
>CAZHPG010000038.1:0-5871 GCA_964534055.1 uncultured Muribaculaceae bacterium
GGATAAAAACGCCAAAGGGCTGGCAAGACTGGGCGCAGGCGAAGTAGAAATTTCCACACCAGACAGCCGTATCAAAGTATTTATGATTCCAACAAACGAAGAGTTGGTTATCGTAGAAGACACCATTGCAATTATGAATGGAACATATAATCCAGATCATATGAAGATGGAATATTCGTTTTCAAAATAAAAAATAACCGCGCAACCGCGCGGTTTTTTATTCATCTATTTTCAACAAATCGCCAGATTTAATATATTCAGGTGAATCTTTTGCCAGACGCGATTGTGCAGCGCGGGCATATTTTTTCATTTCCTTTTCTTTTTTCAACATATTGTAATACTCGGCGCGCGCCCAATCTGCGCGGGCGTCATCCCCATACGCCATAACCAAAACCCAATAAGACAGCGGCATTTTTTCGGTTAAGATTGAACGTTTGGCCAATTCTATGGCGCGCTCTTTGTCCCCAGGTTTTGCACGATCGCACAGCACCAGCGCCAGCGCGGTTTGGATTTGCGGCGCATTCTTGCTTATCTTTAATGATTTTTCATACGCCATGGCGCTGTCGTCATAATGCCCGAATTGATATTCAATATCACCCAATAGTTCATAAAAATATGGATTTTCGGCATATCTGGAAATCAGTGTTTGCGCGCCCACTTTCGCCGTTTTCAAATTTCCACTGCGCATAAAACGGATTGCACGCGCATAAATCGCATCATCGGATTTATTGTGCGCGGGATACAGGGCCTTTATTTGGTCTTCGGATTGCAAATATCCGGCCAATTTTGCACGGATTAAATTATATTCTGCAACTTGTTCGGAATTGACCGCAAATGTCCGATTGTTTTTCAGCCCTTTAATTTTTTCTTTTATGTTTTTTACACGCTCGCTGGTCAGCGGATGATTTGCATTATGCGGATTTGCACGCTCTTCGGCGGCACTGGTCAATTCTTGCATTTGTTCCATAACTTCCAGCAAGCTGGCGGGATTCAGGTTTGCCTTGACCAACAGATTCACCGCAGTGTCATCGGCCAAACGCTCTTCGTCACGCGTAAATGCCAAAACACTTTGTTTTGCAATTCCACTGCTGCCCGCAATAACGCCCGCGCCGGCCATGGGGTTTGCCGCCATCAATCCAACACCCAGTGCCTGCATAATCAAGGTACGCGTCATTTCCGCCTGCATTCGTGCAGACATCTGCGCCATATGTCCACCAATCATGTGCCCCATTTCGTGCGCCACAACGGCCTGGAGAGCGGCTGGGGATTTAATACGCGTCAACAGACCAGTATAAATATAAACGTCTTCACCGCCCGTTACAAATGCGTTAAATTCTTCGTCCGCGATAATGTGAATTTTAATACGACCATCAGAGATCCCCGCCGCAGTCGCAACTGGCGCAATCAGTTCGGTCAGACCGGTTTCGATTTCGGTATCACGAATTTCAGTCGCCCCCATTGCTGGAAAGCAAAATACAATAAATAAAAAGATTGATAAAAATTCTCTCACGTTCATAATCTACAAAAATCATAAGATTTTTTCAATTATAAAAAATCCGCGCATCATGCGCGGATTTTTAATCAAGTTTTTATCCAACAATTTTTTGCCAGATAGTTTTTTTAGACTCCTGTTTCGGCATAGGTCTATTCCTTTTCCGGCGTGGCGCATTTTGTGTGGTTCTTTTGGCCTCGACATGTTCGGCGCTTTTCTTTTTCACATCCGTGCTGGGCGTATGAGCGTTCAAGACTTCATCGGTCTTTATTAACTCGGGCTGGACACGTTGGATGGAATACTGATCAATGCTCATCAGGCTGTCATCGCCGACTATCACTATTTCGGTTTCGAACTCTTGCTCCATCGCGGTCAAGTCCGCCTTTTTCGCGTTCAACAGATAAATTGCAACATCGGTTGGAACGGTCATTATGATTTTCTGGGCCGCTTTTGCCAGCAATTTTTCTTGCAAATGTCTGAACAAAATAATCGCCGCAGTCTGGATGCTGGGGACAACGCCTGCGCCCATGCAATGTGGGCATTGGACATAACTGCTTTCGATAAAACTGCTGCGCAAACGCTGGCGCGACAACATCAACACACCAAAGTTATTGATTTTTGCAACCTGGGTACGCGCGCGATCTTTCTTCATAACTTCGCGCATTTTTGTTTCCAGCTTGCGGTTATTACGTTCTTCTTCCATATCGATAAAGTCAATCGCAACAATTCCAGCCAAATCACGCAAACGCAGTTGCAGCGCGATTTCTTCTGCTGCTTCCATATTCGTATTCAGTGCGGTTGCTTCGATGTCTTTTTCCTTTATCGCACGGGACGAATTAACGTCAATCGTAACCATCGCCTCGGTAGAATTAATTACCAACGATCCACCAGATTTTAACTGGACATATGGTCCATGCAGACCTTCCAGTTGCTGTTCAACCCCGGCCTTTACAAACAATGGGACTGCTGAATCCTTGTACTCGGCGACTTGCTTTTTCGGCGCGCGCGCGTGCATCTGTTTGAAATAAGTCATTGCAGATTCATACGCTTCTTCGCCCTGGACAATCAAAGTATCATCGGGTTCGCTGATAAAATCACGAACAATGCGGCGCAACAATGAATCTTCGGTATGAATTACCGCCGGCGCAACAGACTCCAAGGTGGTTTTGCGAATTTCATTCCACAAATTCACCAAGTATTCATAATCTTTCGCAATGTCTTCGCCCGCTGTTCCAAATGCCGCTGTCCGCAGAACCACGGTCATTCCACGTGGAATTTTCAGTCCATGCAGGATATCACGCAGACGAGCACGCTCTGGTCTGTCACTAATTTTTTTGGAAATGCCATAGGAATTACGTTTGCGGCTGTTCGGCATCAGAACGGCAAAACGCCCCGCCAACGACAAATAGGTCGTCATAGACGCGCCTTTTTGACCGCGCTCTTCCTTGACACCCTGAATCAAAATAATCTGTTTTGGCTTTATTACATCTTGAATTCTGAATTCGCGCGCGCGTTTTTGGAATTCTTTATTGTCTTCGCCTGCTTCGAAATCATCAAAATCTGCGACCTCGGCATTTTCATCCGGATCTTCGTCATCATCCACGATGGCGGCATGCGCCATTTCCAGCAGCTTTTTTTTCTGCTCGTTAGTTACCTGGTAATAATCTGGATGAATTTCGGAAAAAGGCAAAAATCCGTTCTTGCCCGTGCCGTAATCCACAAAGGCAGCCTGTAATGACGGCTCTACCCTGATTACTTTTGCCAGATAAATATTGCCTTTGATTTGAGGTTTAGTGGTTGTTTCTACATCAAAATCAGAAACTCGCCCGTTTGCGGAATCCACAACCACAACCCGTGTTTCTTCCGGGTGGGCCGCATCCACGAATATTTTCTTGCTCATTTATAAATCCTTTTTCGTTTGGGGCAAACATAAATATGGTTTCAATCTGTCCCCATGGGCCTGTGGCCATTCCAGGAGAGCGCATAAACAAAACAACGCAAAGCGCGATGCAAATTGAAAAAATCAGAGTTAAAAATAACACTAATCCACCCAGTTTTAAGTTGCAGGCGAACTGTATCATGTAAAATACATGCAGGCAAGGGAATTATTTTTTCCGCGGAATATGGGGAATTTTTGGGCGGGGCAGTTTTTGCGCCAATGCGGCCGCTTCGGCCAGCCATCTTTTCATTCTGGCACGCAACCAATTTTCATAAATCAGGAATAAACCACCTGCCCCAATCAATGGCAAGACATAGTAAATTACCCTGTATGCCAATAATGCCCCAAATATACTGGCACGATCAATATCCCCCGGCAATGCAAGCAAGAAAATGCTTTCGAATACGCCAATCCCGCCCGGAACCTGACTGAAAACACCCGCAACCTGGGCGATAACAAACAGACCTATGAATGTAGTAAATGTAATATCAACAAATGGTATCAAGCAAAAATAAAGAACCATTCCAGCCAAGACATTATCCAGCATTCCCAAAAAGACCTGGAAAAATGCTGCGCTGGTTTTAGGAATTTGGAATGACAGTTCGCCTATTTTTATCGTTTTATTGCGAAATAATTGCGTCATCGCAAAATATGCGCCCAATACGGCCACACAAAAAATAAACAATCCATGAATACCTATTTTGGCGCCGACCGATTCCGCAAACAATGAATGCGGGACCAAAAAATACCCCAAAACCATAATCGCCGAGCATCCCAAGAAATAAGTAAATCCATTATAGGTCAGCATTTTGACTATATCGCCCGAACGAATCCGCCATCTGGTGTAAAGTCTGTATCGTATCGCGCCGCCGGAAACCACCGCATGTCCCGCGTTGTTGCTGATGGCAAAGCCCAAAACCCCGGCCAGCATCCATTTCCACCAGCTGACCATTTTCCCAATATATCGCAGCGCCAGATAATCATAAAAACTGAGTGCAATATAGCCCGCCAGGCATGCCAAAGATGCCCAAACCAGATTCATAAATGAAATTTGTAATAACGCGCCTGCAATTTCAGATAAAGAATAATTACGTAATTGCCAGTAAAGCATTCCAACCGCAATAATAAAAAAGAAAATCCCAGACCAAGAAATAATCTTTTTAATTAATCTTTTAAATTTCACTGACAATTTTTATCCTTTGTTCCCAGGATAAAATCATACCCCTTTTTACCCACCAGGTCAAGAAATGTAAAAAATTAAAAAATGGGGATTAAATCCCCATTTTTATTTATGATTCATAACATCTGACGCCAAATTTACTTATATATTCTGAAACAGGCATACGATATTGTGTAATTGTCGGTGAATACTTCCCATCTGCTGCGTTAATGTCAGCCGCCACTACTGGGACTTGACGACCGCATTCATCAGATACCCACGCTATTACATCTTTTTTTATAATTACTTTTTTTTCTGCCATAATTAAACCTCCTTGATTTACATGTTCATATATAATCATAAAATTACCTTTTGTCAACAAAATTCTATTTGCAATACATTTTGACATATATATAATCAGATAAAAAAAGGAATTACTATGCGCCCAAGCTTGCGAAAAAATAACCAAATGCGACCAATTTCCATCGAAACCGGCATAAACAAGTGGGCCGAAGGTTCGTGCCTGATTAAAATTGGCGGCACCCATGTTATATGCACCGCATCTGTGGATTTCAATCAGCCATTATGGAAACGCCAGCAAAACAAGACCGGCGGCTGGGTTTCGGCCGAATACAGCATGCTGCCCCGCGCGGTCAATAATCGTAAAACCAGGGACGCACTGGCAAAAGATCATCGTTCTTCTGAAATATCACGTTTGGTCGGACGTTCGCTGCGCAGCGTATGTGATATGGAAAAATTGGGCAAGCACACAATAACCATTGATTGCGATGTTATCCAGGCTGATGGTGGAACGCGTTGTGCATCCATAACTGGCGGCTTTATCGCTTTGATGCAGGCAGTGCGCGGACTGGTGGATCAGGGTCGGATTCGTGAAAATCCAATTTCAGATTATGTTGCCGCGGTCAGCGTTGGTATTCGCGGGGGCGAAATGATTCTGGATCTGGATTTCGAGGAAGATTGTGGCGCAGAATTGGACGCAAACTTTGTGGTGTCGGGCGATGGAAAGTTTATAGAGGTTCAAGCGACCGGCGAAGAACACCCATTTGAAGCATCAAAAGTATCGGAAATGATGGCAATGGCGGCCGAGGGCTGTGCCAGGTTGATAGAATTACAAAAACAGACTTTGGAATAAAAAATCCCATTGTTTTAGCAATGGGATTATAAGCCGTCTTTATCTTGAACGTTTAAATATGTTTCTTGCCCTGGCGTTTTCCATACGCTGTGCATATTTTTCATGCATCAGTTTCTTTTGCAATAATT
>CAZHPG010000039.1:0-5861 GCA_964534055.1 uncultured Muribaculaceae bacterium
GCTGACACCATCCTTGTTTTTGGCCCAATCCTTTGATTTAATTGCAACATCTCTTAAAGCAATTTTGGGGGTCAAAGAAAATTTCCAATAAATCTTTCCGCGTATTTCAACCGGCATTCCAACGGCTTCTGACAAAGTATGTGTAACCCCGTCACGCAATGACTCTAAATCTATTTGCGACAATGCAATCATAACCGAAACCAAAAGCCCGATGAAAAACATCGCGATAATTCGCGCAACTTTTAAAAAACGATATTTACGCAGCCTCATATTAATCAGCCTTGAATTCTAAAAATTTCGCGACCGCGGCCATAAACTGGGGCATCTGGGCACGAATTATTATTATTTTTCCCGTAGTCGGATGCCGAAACGATAATTTATAGGCAAACAAAAACAGGTGCTTGGTGTCCAACAATGATGCCAACGCATCATTTACTGGCACACGAAATCCGCCATCACCATACAACCGATCGCCAATAATCGGCGCATTCAGCGAAAATGCCGAATGCAGACGCAGTTGGTGATTGCGTCCAGTCATCGGCGAAAATCTGACCCATGATAAAATCCCGGGCAGTTCCGCCAGAACCTGGTATTTTGTAATTGCGCGCTGGGCGCCGGGCCCGGGCTCTTCATCGTCCGACAAAACTTTCCCCTTGGCAATAAAGTTTTCAATAGTGCCGGTCTTTGGTAAAACTTTTCCAGACAGCAATGCCAAATATTCTTTGGACGCGGTTTTGTCCTGGAACTGCGAACTTAACGACTGGGCCGAGCGTTGGTTTTTGGCAAATACTATAACGCCACTGGTTTCTTTATCCAAACGATGAACCGGCAAGACCGAGTCATAAGGGAACAACGCAACCGCCATTTTATCAAGCGATTTTTTTATTCCCGTGCCACCTTGAACCGCCAAACCGGACGGCTTGTTAAACGCCACAAAATCTGGATCGTCATAAATTATACATTGGCGCAGTTTTTCCAAATCGCCCAGCGAAAATTTATTTCCGGCATTTAATCTTTGATCTTTGTTTTCATCACTTGCTAGCGAAGCCATAAACGGGGGCAACCGCATTATGTCGCCTGCTTTCAGGATTTCATCGCCATGACATCTGGATGAATTGACCCGCAGCTGGCCGGAACGACACAACTTGTGAAACTCTCCGTCTGAAATTTTTGGATAGTGTCTTTTTATCCATTTTTTCAGACGAATTCCGTCCTCGGTCGGTGAAATGATTTTATTAGTCGCCATAAATTATCTGAACATAGTTTTGTCCCGATGGTGCGCTGCAGTCCTCTGGGGTTGCAACGGCGCCGCCTGATTTGCCACCTGACAACTGATATCCAACAGAATCAGACCATGCCTTTGTCTTGAAATATCCACAATCAGAATTGTTTAATCCCTCTATGGTCAAAATAAATTGCCGCGTGTCCGATGGATTCACAGACAAAGAATATTTTCCGCCATACGGATTCTTGTCTGACATACCTATTGCAGCAAAAATGGTCGAGTTATCCAAACCAGAAAAATCATCATATTCACCAAGAATACTCCGCACGCCAGTTACTATCTGGGCGACTTCATCTTGTAAAACTGTTCTTTTCTGGCTGCGCATTGCAGCGGAAATCATAGTAATTGCGCCGACCGTTATCAGTCCCATTATGGCCAGAACTCCCAACATTTCAATCATGCTGCGACCCGATTCTTGGTGTGTAAATTTCATTTTTTCCTCATTTGCTTTTTTCTTTGACAATTGTATCATAAAACCAATGATTATTCAATTTGCTAATCTTATAAAAAACAGTCCTGGGCTGCCCGGCGTCTATCTGATGTTTGACGCGGATGGGGTCTTGCTTTATGTGGGCAAGGCAAAAAACATAAAACTGCGTCTGCGCCAGTATTCAGATATATCAAAACTGGAATGGCACAAACGGATTATGCGCAGCCTGGTCACATCTGTCGTGTGGCAAACAACCGCGACAGAATCTGATGCATTGGTGTTGGAACAAGAGCTGATAAAAACACGAAAACCTAAATACAATATAATGCTGACCGATGGGAAAATGTATCCCATGTTGGCACTGACCCAGCATAATTATCCCAGACTGGTGAAATTTCGTGGAAAGATTTCGCAAAAAAAAGATGTGTTCGGACCATACCCTTCGGTCAGCACATTAAACGAGGCAATAAAAACTATTCAAAAAGTATGCCAAATCAGAACCTGCACCGATTCATTTATGAATAACAGAACGCGCCCTTGCCTGCTGCATCAAATCGGTCGTTGCAGCGCACCATGCATGGCAAAGTATGAAGGCGAAAGGATGAGGGATGAAGAATACAAAAACCAAGTTAGCACGGCACGAAAAATTCTATCTGGGAATATACAATCGGTTGCTGGGGAACTTTCTGAACAAATGACCGCTGCATCGAATTCCAAGACTATGAGGAAGCCGCAAAAATTCGCGATAAAATTTCCGCGCTCAGTATAACTGGAATGGCTGGACGCGGTGCGGCTAAATCAAATTCATCATTCATCCATCATTCTTCATCCTTTGAATTGTTGGAAAAATGGCTGGGAATAAAAATCGGCAGCGCGGCCGTGTTTGATAATTCTCATCTTTTTGGAAAAAATCCTGTGGGCGCGATGATAGTATTTGATCAAAATGGTTTTGTAAAAAGCAGTTACAGACATTTTAAATTAAAGGACGCGGCACGGGCTGGAAACGATATAGCAATGATGGAAGAATTTATTTCGCGTTTTGCGAAAAATAAAGATTTCGAATCAATTAACCTATTGATAGTTGATGGCGGACGGGCGCAGTGGAATATCACGAAAAAAGTTTTGGGGACGCGCGCCGCGGTGCTGGGCGTGGTCAAGGGCGTGGTGCGTGACGGGGACGAACATTTTATCATGCCAGACGGGAAAGAAAATCGGACATTGGCAAAAGACGCGGCCGCGTTTTTACTGCTGCGCCGCGTTCGTGATGAAGCGCACCGATTCGCAATCTCGTTCCATCGGCAAGGCCGGAACAAAACAGAATTTTCCAGCGCACTGGACGAAATCGATGGTATTGGCGCCGCGCGCAAAAAAGCATTGTTGCATCATTTTGGCAGCGTGAAACAAATCGCTGACGCGCGGGTGGTGGACTTGTCCCGTGCACCAGGAATTTCCAAATCAATGGCGCAAAAAATTTACGCGCACTTTCATTGACAAAGGGCTATTTTACTTTATAATCGGCGGGTTAAACTAAAGGGCAAACAATGGCAAGTTTTACTGCAAATGATATGCGTGTTGGTTGGGTAATTTCCCACAATGGCAAAAGATATTCCGTTACCAGCATTACAAAGGTTAAACCCGGCAAAGGCGGTGCATTTGTCCAGGCAGATCTGCGCGATATTGATTCGGGCAACAAGGGTGGCGATCGTTGGCGCGCCGAAGACAGGGTTGAAAAACTGATGGTCGAAGATATTGAATGCCAATATCTTTACAGCGATGGTATCGACAGCTTTTTCATGCGTCTGTCTGATTACGAGCAATTTTCAATGCCAAACGATGCACTGGGCGAACAAGTAAAATTTTTGCAACCCGAAATGTCGGTCAAGGCTAATTTTGTCGAAGGTCATCCAGTTTCAATAACATTGCCAAAAACAATTATCGCGGTTATTGCTGAAACCGAACCCGCATTAAAGGGTCAAACTGCGGCCGGTGGCGGCAAACCTGCAACATTGGATAATGGCGTCCGTTTATCAGTTCCAGTATTCGTGGAACAAGGCGAAAAAATCGTGGTGAATACCGAAACGCTTGAATACGTAGAACGCGCAAAATAAAAAATCCCCATTTGGGGATTTTTATTTATTTCCTATCTTGTCTTTTGTCAATATTATCTTTTTTCTTTTTCTCTTTATTTTTTTCTGCTATTCTGTCCTTTCTGACAAAGGAAAGAAACAATGAATGATATTATAATACTTGGTAGCGGGCCTGCTGGACTTACTGCGGCATTATATACTGCCCGCGCAGGCAAAAGCACTTTGGTTTTAAGTGGCGATTTAATTGGCGGTTATCTGTCCCGAATTGACAGGGTTGAAAATTACCCGGGCTTTATTGGTCATGGCCAAGAATTGGCCGACAAGATGAAGACCCAGGCCGAAATGTTTGGCGCAAAGATTGTATCTGGCATGGCTAAATCTATCAAAATGCATGATAATAAATTTTCTGTTATCGCAACTGATGGCAAAGAATACGAATCACATGCAATTATAATTGCAACTGGTGCTGTTCCCAGAAAGCTTGAAATAACTGGGATTCATGAATTCTTGGGACGTGGCGTTTCTTATTGCGCGACTTGCGATGGGTTTTTCTATGCTGACAAAGATGTTATTTTTGTTGGCGGCGGCAATTGTGCCCTGAACGATGCGCTTTATTTATCTAGTACCGCAAAATCGGTAAAGATACTTTACCGCAAAGATTCTTTTGCGCGCGCTGAAAAAGTATTGGTAGATCGCGTGAATGAGACTAAAAATATTTCTGTTATGTGGAATACAGAATTATCCGAAATCGCGGGAAATGAATCTGGCGTTACCCATGTTATTACGACAAAGGGCGAAAAAATAGATTGCGATGGTGTTTTCATTTCAATCGGACACGAAGCAAACACAGACTATTTAACCGAAGAAATAAAACGCGATAAAATAGGCAGATTAATTCCAAGTGAACTTCCCACTGGGATGTTTGTTGCCGGGGACGTCCGCAGCGAATTAAAAATGCAAATTGCGACCGCCGTTGGCACGGGTTGCGATGCCGCTATGGACGCGGTTGCATATCTGAATAGCAAATAGCCCATAATCGGGCAATCGTCAGCCCACAGACAGATAGAAAAAAATCGAACTTTAATGACCACGGACCAACATCTGTGGGCTGTGGACTGACGGCTATTTTGCCCTTGCCCCGAATCGGCATTTTATGTAAAATTTCCCACAGAATAGATAAAAATAAAGGACACTAGACATGGAATTCTCAGTTTTTCGCCAAGTTTTAATAAAAGCGCTTGGTCATATGCAATCAATCGTTGAAAAGCGCGCGACCTTGCCTATCTTGATGAACGTCAAGTTAGAGGTTGGCGATGATCTGATTTTAAGCGCAACCAACGTTGATTTAGAATTGATTGAACGCGTCCCTGCCGACATTACTTTGCCTGGGAAAATAACTGTCCCCGTCCAGATGATTTATGACATTGCGCGAAAATTGCCCGAAGATTCTGAAATAAAATTCAAGCAGTCTGGCGATCAATTGGTTGTGTCCAGTGGGCGCGCAGTTTTCAAGTTGCCAACTTTGCCGGCGGAAAATTTCCCAATGATGGCAAATGCAAACTTGACGACAAAGTTCCAGATGACGACCGGCGATTTATCCCATCTTATCAATCAGACAAAGTTTGCTATCCCAACTGACGATGTTCGTTATCACTTGGGGGGTATCTATTTTCACATCACTGAAGACGGCAAGAAAAAAATGCTGGCTGCGGTTGCGACAGATTCACAAAGATTGGCACTTTGCAGCATTGCCGCGCCCGAGGGCAGCGAAGAAATGCCTGCGGTTATTTTACCCAGACGCGTTATTGGCGAATTGTCAAAACTTTTGGAAGATGCATCAGTTGATGATGTTGTTGTAGAATTGTCTGATACCAAGGCCAGATTCAGCGTTGGCGCTGCAACACTGACCAGCAAATTGGTTGATGCACAATATCCGAACTATCGCGTTGTTATTCCAAAGGGAAATGACAAAATTGCGACCATTGACAGAAAGCAATTTATCGCTGCGGTTGATTTGGTATCCATTGCCAGCCAGGATAAAACTAAATCGGTTCACATG
>CAZHPG010000040.1:0-5823 GCA_964534055.1 uncultured Muribaculaceae bacterium
ACTTCGAAATTTTCAATGTCTATATTTCCTGCGCTTTTACTGATAGCATACGGATTAATTACACATGTTGTGAATGTGCCGATTAAAAATGCCGTGGCTATAAAAGGTTTTATTTTCTGCCATGGTGATAATCCCGCGCCCGAAATAATTACCGATTCGGACGAAGTGGTTAAATTATAAACCGTCAGCAATGTCCCCATAAACACAGCCAAGGGCAGAAAAATCGGAATGTATTCCAGCAAACTGATAAATGAAATATTGGCCGCAGCCAGTGCGGAACTTTCGCGTGGCAGTTTTTCAACAAAGGTTATTGCAAATATAATTCCTGAAATAATAAAAATCACCAGCCCCACGCCGGACAAAAACCGACGGGCAAGAAATGTGTTTAAAATTTTTGGCTTTATTCTCATAATTTTTCAATTATAATCCGCAACAAAGGGAAAATCTATGGAAAAAAAGCCCATATCAAAACAAGGGTTCGAAGCGCTTCTTGCAGAATTGAAAAATCTGCGTGAAATTGAAAGACCCGCCATTATCAAAGTCGTGCAGTGGGCGCGCAGTTTGGGCGATTTGTCCGAAAATGCCGACTATTCCGCCGCCAAGGAAAAACAACGCATTATTGACGGGCGAATCAAGTTTTTAGAGGATTATATCAAGGATGCAATGGTGATTGACACAGAATTTCTGTCTGGCGATCGCGTAACATTTGGCGCCTTTGTTATGGCAGAAGATGCCGATGGTAATAAAATGCAGTGCAGAATTTTGTCGGATGTAGAGGCGGATGGAAAAATGATTATTGCATGCACCAGTCCTGTGGGGCGCGCTTTCATCGGGAAGTGTGCAGGTGATACCTGTATCGTTCGCACGCCGGGTGGCGAAAAAGAATATGAAATTTTGGAAGTAAAGTTCAAATAATTATGCCAGTTCGCGTATTGCCGGATTTTTTAATAAATCAAATCGCCGCAGGCGAGGTTGTCGAACGTCCCGCCAGTGTTGTAAAAGAATTGGTCGAAAATTCACTGGATTCAGGTGCCGATCAAATTGTAATTGATGTTATCGACGGCGGGCGCACATTGATTTCTGTTATAGATAATGGCAACGGGATGAGCCCAGAAGATCTGGCAAATAGTATCAAGCGACATGCCACCAGCAAACTTCCGTCTGATGATTTGTTAAATATAAATTTTATGGGATTTCGTGGCGAAGCATTGCCATCTATTGCCAGTGTCAGCGATATGACGATTGATACGGTTGGTTTTCATTTGGATTGTACCAGTTCCGAAATCAAGCCATCAGCATGGGAATCTGGCACGCGCGTTCGGGTGCAAAATTTATTTGCAAAAACGCCAGCGCGGCTGAAATTTTTGCGTGGGGATCGCGCTGAAATGATGTCAGTGGTCGAGGTTGTAAAACGGCTGGCCATGGCGCGTCCTGAGGTTGGTTTCACATTGAATAATAAATGGCGGTTTCCAAAAAATCAGCCGCTGATTGATCGCGTTGTTGCCGTTATGGGGGATGATTGCATAAATCATATGATTGAAATTGAAATCGAAAATAACGGATTGCGATTGTCTGGTTTTGTGTCGGTACCAACTTTGCGTCGCGCTTCGTCCATCGATCAATATTTGTTCGTGAATGGCCGCCCAGTCAAGGACAAGGTTTTAATTGGGGCGCTGCGCGCGGCATACATGGATGTTATGCATGCACGTGAATTTCCGCTTTGTGCGTTGTGCTTGGAATTGCCCCCGCGCGAAGTTGATGTCAATGTATCACCCGCCAAGACCGAAGTACATTTTTTAGAGCCCGCCCGCATTCGTGGATTTATAATAAAAACACTGCGCAGTGCGCTGGCTGCACCAATGGTCGGATTTGCTGCCAAAGGCGAAATTCCGATGCCGATTTCAAATTCAAAACAAATATTTAATAATGACAATGATTTTTTTCTGGTTCGCGAGCAAGTAAAAGAATCCGTCCAGCAAGATAGAAATATTGAAAATTTTGTTAATCCAGTAAATCAATCATTGTCTTTACCACTGGGCCGTGTCATTGGTCAAATTGGTAACAAATATATTCTGGCAGAGAATGAAAATGGACTGATTGTCATCGACCAGCATGCTGCGCACGAACGTATTATTTACGAGCGTCTGCGCAGACATGAAATAAAAATGCAAAAGTTGTTGGTGCCAATGGTAATAACCCTGAAGCCCGAGGAAATTTTGGCAGTATTGGACATAGCGGACGAGTTGGCAGAATGTGGGTTAAATCTGGTGCAATTTGGTGATAACTCGATTGCAATAAGTGAAAAACCAGCGGACTGGGATTTGGATTGGACGGCGCTTTTACGTGATGTGGCGATGGAGGTTTTGGAACACGGGCATTCATCCCAGTTGCATGAAAAGCTGCATTTGAAATTGGCAAATTATGCGTGTCATCATTCGGTGCGGGCAGGGCAGAGTTTAACATATGAATCCATGGATGCGTTGCTGCGCGATATTGAAAATACCCAGCGCGGTGGTGAATGTAATCATGGTCGGCCAGTCTGGCGCCAGATTTCAATGACAGAGTTGGATGGCTGGTTCGAGCGATAAAATAACATATACAATAATCGTATATATCCCCTTTAATTCTTTACAAAACTGGGACATCAGACACTGAAAAAAATTTTCACAAAAAGGGGGATTTATCACTTGCCCGACATTGAATACTTTGCTAATATTTATGTAAAAGGAAGGGCAGAGAAATGCGAACCCCCGCAAACCCGCAGAAAGCAGGCATACATGCGCGCGAATTGTTGACGCGGCTGTCTGGTTTTTTTGCGCCCTTGAAAATCCTTTCATTTGTTTTCGTAATTTCTTTGATTTTTGTATCGATTCCGGCATATTCGGCGGTTATAACCAAAACTTTTATAGATCGTAAAACTGGTGTTGCTGGCGCGGGTATGGCCACAGCCGGTCAGATGGCAAAATACGTTGCCGATGGTTCGACCGGCGAAATGAAAATGCAGGGTGTGGATGTCGCCACGGTCGCAATCAGTGGTGCCTATGCTGATTTAACTGGTGCGCCCGGCGCATTGAGTGTGGCGGATATTTTAACCGGCACAGATACCACGGGTAAACTGGTCAGCGCACAAACAGTAAACGCGGCGATGGGCGGATATACAATGACAACTGGAACAGCTGGTGCGTATAGCGCAACAATTCCGGGATTTGTCCTGCAAGATGGCGCACGGGTCAGATTGCAAATGCATGCCGAAAATAATGCCAATGCAACATTAGATGTAAATACCACTGGTGCAAAAAATATACAGGTCACTTCCGGGTTGAATATATCTGCATATTATTTCCCAGTAAATGGCACGGCAGATTTTGTATATAAGTCTTCAATTGGTAAATGGATGGTTGTAGGTTCAAGTGTAATTCAATCAGCCCCTGACGACATTAGAAGATCCGCTATAGAAAGTTATCGTAGATATAGTGGCGATACTCTTAGGCGTGGGATTTTGAGTTATGGCGGTGCGATTGTAACAACCGCTGGAACTGCGGCGGCATATACAATTACAGATTCAACTAATTATCCAACTAATATTACGTATTTAAATGCAGGAACTAAAGTTGTTGCAAAAATGAATGTGGCAAATGCCGACAATGCAACGCTGAGTTTTAACGGAATGACCGCAGCACCAATTTATTATAAAGGATCAGCGATTACTGCGGGTGTTTTGGAACAAAATGGTGTTTATACCCTGGTTTATGACGGGACATATTGGAACGTTGTAATGTCACCGATATCGGTATCAGATATTATTGCTGCTATCGGTTCTTTGAGTGTGGCGGATATTTTAACCGGCACAGATACCACGGGTAAATTAATCAGCGCCCAGAACTTCAATGCCGCCGCTGGTGGATATGCGGTTACAACTACTTGCAGTGGTGGCACGGCTGGAACGAATTATTGCGCAGCAATATCAGGGTTCGTATTGCAGACTGGTGCGAGGGTCAGATTAAAAATGCATGTTGCTAATAATAACAGCGCAACATTAAATGTAAATGCAACGGGCGTAAAAAGTATTGCAGGCGTAAACGCTAATTATTTCTTTGCAAATGCTGTTGCAGATTTTGTATATGATGGAACATCATGGATTGTTTCTGGATCTACTATGTATGTAGCCGATCAGCAAGACATCTGGAACGGAAATGCTGGAAATGCTGTCAGATTTTCTGGGGCAACGTTAAAGGCCGGAATTCTTAATTTTGCGGGCGCGGTGGTAACGACTACCGGGACAGCCAGCGTCTATGCGATAACGGATTACACAGCATATTCAAATGTCTCGAATTCTTTACAGGTAGGGACCAAGGTTGTTGCAAAAATGAATGTGACCAATGCGGCTGGTGCAACACTGAATTTGAACTATATTGGCGCAGCACAGATTTATTACAAGGGTGCGTCGATTGCGGCGGGACTCTTGGAAGCGGGCGGAATATATACCTTTGTTTATGATGGGACATATTGGAACGTTGTAATGTCACCAATTTCGGTATCAGATATTATTTCTGCTCTGGGTTCTTTGAGCGTGGCGGATATCTTAACCGGAACATCTACCACGAATAAATTGGTCAGCGCGCAAACAATAAACGCAGCAACCGGCGGATACGCAACGACAACTACTTGCGGTACGGCGGGGATAGGTTATTGTGCATCAATTTCTGGATTGACAGCATTGCAGAATGGCACGAAAGTCAGATTAAAAATACATACTAGCAATACTAATACTGCCCCAACATTAAATATAAATAGTTTGGGTGCAAAATATGTAAGTAATTTTCAATCTAGCCCTATAGCAATTAAGTATTTTCCATCGGGGACCATAGCAGATTTTGTATATGATTCTACTGCTGACAAATGGCTTGTTTTGGGGAGCTCTATGGATATTGGGTCCTCTGACATGATTCGGTCGAGTGATACTAATAATTACAACAGATTTTCTGGGGAAAATCTTAAATCAGGAATACTTTCGTATAGCGGCGCGGTTGTTACTGCCAGTCCGGCTACTGGTCCAGTTTCGGCATATACAATTACAGATACGACAAATTATACATCCACTGCTGCCAATCTTAATGCAGGAACCAAGGTTGTTGTAAAGATTCAGGCGACAAATGCGGCAGGCGCAACATTAAGCCTGAATTCAATGACTGCAGCGACAATTTATTACAAGGGCGCTTCGATTACGGCGGGTTTATTAGAAGCGGGTGGAATATATACCCTGGTTTATGATGGGACATATTGGAATGTTGTAATGGCGCCAAGTTCGGGTTCATCCACGGGTGCATTGACCGTTTCGGATATTTTAACCGGAACTGCAACAACGGATAAATTAATCAGCGCACAGAACTTTAATGCCGCCGCTGGTGGATATGCAACAACAACTACGTGTAGTGGTGGCACAGCAGGGTTAGACTATTGTGCAACAATTCCGGGATTCATATTACAGAATGGCGCAAGGGTCAGATTGAGAATGCATTATACAAATAGCGATTTCCCAACATTAAATGTAAATGGAACCAATGCTAAAAATATCGTGGCTGTTAACAACGACCCAATAAATAGTAGTTATCTGGTGCAATTTGGTGTTGCGGATTTTGTATATGATGCCGGTTCGGATGTATGGATTATTGTTGGTTCTTCTATGGATTACGGGAATCTTAATATGATACTGATGAGTAACTCTAGCAATGCAGTCAGGTATTCTGGAGCTGAACTTAAAAAGGCGATGTTGAGTTTATCTGGTGCTGTGGCAACAACCGGCGGTACATCCAGCGCTTATAC
>CAZHPG010000041.1:0-5823 GCA_964534055.1 uncultured Muribaculaceae bacterium
GTCGTGGTTTTTCCAGTTCCCTGAAGACCAACCATCATTATTATTTGTGGAAACGTTTTTTCGGCATTGTCAGATGATAAAATTTCAACCAATTCATCATAAACGATTTTTGCAATTGTTTCGGCGGGGCGCGTGCCATCAACAATCTTTTCGCCCACTGATTTTTCGCTGACATCTGCAATTATTTTTTTTACGACTGGTAATGCTACATCAGCCTCTAGCAATGCAACGCGTATTTCCGCCAATGCATCATCCAGCATTTCAGCCGTCAGTGTTGTCCGACCGGTAAGTTTTGAAAAAGTTGTAGAAAGCCTGCGAGTCAGATTATCAAACATATAGAATCCTTATGCCGCGTATTTTACAAATAAAAAACAGAAAATCAACCCTAAAACCGCGTGCTGAATCCAATGTATGCCCCGCCATCTGTTGGCATTGCAGTTACATTGACCCCTTTGGGAATGTATTTTGATGTAAAAAGCAAATTAAATCCAATACCCAATGCGGCCGCAGTGGAAACATCTGCCCAATTATGTGCCTTTACACGAACACGTGAATACCCAACAAATGCCGCTGCTGCATACATTGGCGCCCCAATATACCAACCATATCGCATTTGCCAATATGCCGCACCAGCGAACGCAAAACTGGTATGACCAGATGGAAATGTTCTGCCACCCATATTATCTGGTTGTGATGGACGTTCTTCATTCGTTGCAATTTTTAATACTTCTGTGGTCGCCCATGTTGAACCGACCGCCTTGGCCCATTGCATATCACCTTCGTAGTCACCAATTGCAGTGGAATAAACAAGCCCAGATAAAGGAATCGCCAATTGCAACCAATCGCCAACATTTCCCATAAATGCCTCGGAACTGCTTAATTCATAACCACGTGCCGTTGTAAGATTATAATAATCATTAAAATATGCATGCGCCGGAACACTTTGTAAGCCAAAGGCTAATACTAACCCACCAATAATCAATTTTTTCATTTTTTTATCTTTTTTATGGTGAATAAAATCCTAGCCCCAGGCTATTATTATTTCAAGTATTTTTTTAAATATTTTCCGGTCAATGAATCTTTATTTTTTGCAACTTCTTCGGGCGTTCCAGCGGCAACAACATTTCCACCTGCATCGCCACCGCCAGGGCCCAAATCAATGACCCAGTCTGCTGTTTTAATAACTTCCAAATTATGTTCAATAACAACAACCGTATTACCCTGATCAACCAATTCTTGCAATACATTTAACAACATTTTTATATCTTCAAAATGCAATCCTGTTGTCGGCTCGTCCAAGATATATAATGTCCGCCCTGTGCTGCGCGCCGATAATTCTTTGGATAATTTTATTCGCTGCGCTTCGCCGCCCGATAATTCCAAACTGCTTTGACCCAATTTTATGTAATCCAGACCAACGCGTTTTAATAATTCTAATTTATTTTTAATGGATGGAACATTGATGAAAAATCTATACGCTTCTTCTACGCTCATATTTAAAACATCTGCGATTGATTTACCCTTGTACTTAACCGCCAATGTTTCTTCGTTATATCTTTGACCATGGCATTTGTCGCATTCAACATATACGTCCGCCAGAAAGTTCATTTCTATTTTTATCTGACCATCGCCTTGGCATGCTTCGCATCTGCCGCCTTTGACATTAAATGAAAACCGACCCGGACCATATCCGCGTGTTTTTGATTCCGGCAATTCAGCAAAAAAATCACGAATATTTGTAAAGACCCCGGTATAAGTTGCGGGATTACTGCGCGGAGTTCTGCCGATTGGCGACTGATCAATATCAACAACTTTATCAATATTTTCCATACCAGTAATAATGTCGTGCGCGCCAGATTCCAATTTAGAATTATACAATGCCCGCATTATTGATGGATATAAAGTATCAATCAGCAATGTAGATTTTCCACTGCCCGACACACCAGTTAATGCAACAAATTTTCCCAATGGAATTTCGACATTTACATTTTTCAGATTGTTTTCACGCGCACCCTTTATAACTATATTTTCCCCTGAACCGGTGCGGCGTATTTTTGGAACTTCTATTTTTTTCTTGCCAGATAAGTATTCGCCTGTCAGCGAATTTTTATTTTTTATAACCTGCTCTGGCGTGCCAGCGGCAACAATGTTTCCGCCATGTTCGCCAGCATTGCGACCTATATCAACCAAGTAATCTGCCGCACGCATTGCATCTTCGTCATGTTCAACAACGATAACAGTGTTGTCTTTATCACGCAGCATTTTTAATGTATCCAGCAATTTATCATTGTCAGATTGATGTAATCCAATTGATGGTTCGTCCAACACATACAATACACCAGAGAGTCCTGAACCAATTTGTGATGCCAGACGGATTCTTTGTGCTTCACCGCCCGACAAAGTTCCCGCTTTGCGATTTAATGTTAAGTATCCCAATCCAACATTTTGCAAAAATTCCAAGCGCGAAATAATTTCACGCAATATAACACGCGCAATATCATTTTCTTTTTGTGTTAGTTTTAATGGCAATTCACGAAACCATGCTAAAGCATTTGTAACCGATAATTCGGTCGCATCCGCAATATCAAAACCATTTATTTTTACACTTAATGCTTGGATATTCAGACGCTTGCCATGGCAAACAGGACAAGGCTTTTCAGTCAGATATTTTCCCAATTCATCTTTGACATAGTTTGATTCAGATTCGCGCCAACGGCGGGTAATATTTGGAATTACGCCTTCATAAGGTTTATCATATTCAAATCCATTCCAGTTAATGTGAATTTCTTTGTCGCCATTGCCATATAAAATCAGATTTTTTTGCTCGTCAGTCAATGAATACCAAGGTTTGGATAATGGAATTTTATATGCGCGCGCTATTGCCTCTAGCAAATGGTCATACTGGGTCAACATTCCACCGCGCGACCAAGGCGCAATTGCCCCATCCCGAATAGTTTTTGATGGATCTGGGATAACCAAATCCGGCGACATGCTCATCTGTACGCCCAAACCATCGCAAGCCTGGCACGCGCCAGCTGGCGCATTAAATGAAAATAATCTGGGTTCTATTTTTGGAACAGTGAATCCACTGACTGGGCAAGCATAATTTTGGGAATATAAAATGTCTTCGTTCGTATCCAATCTGCGGACCAAAACACTGCCAGGCACCAGGCGCAATGAAGATTCGAAAGATGCGAAAAGCCGTGACCCTGTTTCTTCGTCATCCTTGATAACCAATCTATCAACAATCACAAAGATGTTATGTTTTTTATTCTTGTCCAATGTGGGCGCATTTTGCAATTCATAAACTTCCCCATCAATCACAGCGCGTTGATATCCCTGTTTTATTAAAAATGCAATTTCTTTTCTGTATTCACCCTTGCGCTCGCGCACCAGTGGCGCCATAACAAAAATCTTGGTCATGGACGGAATCCGCATTGTCCATTCAACCATTTCAGATATAGTCTGTGATTGAATCGGCAATCCGGTAACGGGACTGTGCGGAATCCCAATACGCGCCCACAGCAGACGAAAATAATCATAAATTTCGGTAACTGTTCCGGTGGTACTGCGCGGATTTTTTGATGTTGTTTTTTGCTCTATTGAAATTGCTGGGGATAAACCTTCGATAAAATCGACATCTGGTTTTTTCTGCATATCCAAAAATTGGCGCGCATACGAAGACAAGAATTCAACATATCGGCGTTGACCTTCGGCATAAATGGTATTGAATGCCAATGACGATTTTCCGCTGCCGGAAACGCCAGTAAAGACCACCAATTTATTCTTTGGTATGTCCAGGTCTATATTCTTAAGATTATTCTCGCGCGCACCGCGGATTTTAATAGTGTTCATAGCCGACTAAATATAATGCAAATTTAAGGAAATTCAAGTAGGGAAAAATCAAGCCGCGCTTTATGCGCGGCCTGGATATTTACTATTTTTCGTTTGACTCGGGCGTTTGAGCCTTGGCCTCGGACATCAGTGCGTCCGCCGTCATGGCAACCCCTGCTTTTCTGGTGTGTGCTGCACCCAATTTCGGTGCCAAAACCCCATTCACCCAAACATCAATTCCGCCAGCATTGCCAAATGTTCCCTTGGTATTGCCATCTGGGACATAATAGACTTCGCCAGGGACCAACACGCGCGAAAACATCGTTTCGCCTTGGGCGTCTTCTATTTTTACCCATGATTCTTGGGTTGCTTGCAATGCGATTATTGAAGTAGCACGATTTTCTGTTCCAAATTCTTCCTTGACCGGCAAGTTGAATTTAGGTGTAACCAATGCCGACTGTTCTGTATCGGCCCGTTCGCTGCGGTGCGCGATGAATTCCGACACACCCCAAATTGCCAATGAAATAACAACCACCGAAACAATTATGGCTGACAGCCATTTCCAATTTTTGCGCACAAATTCACCAATCTTTATCAGCGCATCTTTGCCCCATTGTTTTTTGTCTGGTAATTCAGCATTGCCGCCCGTTTTTTCTTCTTCATATTCTTCGTCAACCAATCCCATTTCTTCTTTGATTTTTGATACGATTTCAACGGGATCCAATTCCAAATCTATGGCGTAATTACGCGCAAATCCTAATACATAAACAACTTCGGGAATTTTTTCATATTCGCCATTTTCGATGGCCTCTAAAAACTCTTCCTTTATACACAACTGCTTCGCGATTGTGCCCAGTTCGCGCTTGCGACGTCCAGTAGTGCGGGCATGTTTCAGCATTTCTCCGGCTGTTAAAACTTTTTCAGTCATCTGCTTTACCTTTATTTTTTCGGGCGTATTATAAACCTATATTAATGTCTTGCAACATAATTTTTTGATGTTAAAATCTGTGCCATGCGTCAGGTATTATTGATTTTGCCTTTGATTCTGTGCGGATGCGCGGCCAATATGGAAGCACGCATGGATAATGCCCGAAATGCATATTGGGCCAGTGATTATGCGGCGGTCACAAGTGCCAAAGAATTTTCCAAACAAAACAATCTGGAATTACTGATAACTGCGGACTCGCTGTTTCACGAAAACCGATTTGATGAAAGTGATACAGCGTATGAAGAATTTAATAAACGCAATATTGATCTAACTGGATTGGATGTTGGCCGTGAAGCCGGCACGCTTTTGGGCGGGAATCTGGTAAATAGTTATCGTCCGTATATGATGGATACATTGTTTGTATCGTATTATCAGTTGTGGTGCGCATTGGCCCAGGGGCGTTTTGACAACGCACGCGTAATCATCAATCAATCGTATGCCAGACAACAGAAAATGAGCGTGGAATACGCAAAACTAATCGCGTCTAATCAGCAATCACAAACCCAAGACAATTCCGAATTAATGCAAAAATTAAATGCTGAAAATTCTGGATGGCAGGCATTCAGCGATATTATGAATCCAGCATTGATGTATCTTTCGGGGATAACCTTTTTGAATACCGGAAAATTGGAAGATGCAAAACTTTATCTGAAACGCGCCAATGGAATGACGCCCGGCAATACAGATATAACAGCCGATCTGTCGTATGCACAAGCAGGCACAACCCCAACCGGTATTGCATGGGTATTTATTGAAACCGGATTGGCGCCCAGATTGCACGAAGAAAGACTGGATATCCCATGGTTTATTGGTAATGGCATAAATGTTGTATCCATTGCAATTTCCAGACCTGACTTTTTCTATGACCCTGTAAAAATAGATAACGCCCAAATGCTGGCAGATGTTGATGCAATGTTTATAACAGAATACGGGGAATACAGAATTAACGAGGCTTTGCGCGCATGGGCATCCGCCGTTTCCAAGGCTGCGCTGCAGGCGGC
>CAZHPG010000042.1:0-5333 GCA_964534055.1 uncultured Muribaculaceae bacterium
TATAATTACTGTTTATAATAAATTGTCGTTAGCTATTTTTTATATTATATTTATTGTTTCTTTTATTGGTCTTGTTGAAATGGCTGAAAACGGTTCTTGTTTCTTTATTAAAAAGTTTTCAACAAAAAAATGTTAGATTTTAGCCAATAAAACCGTTTCTGTTGAAAACCACTGAAAATAATAAACATATTAAAAACATGGTGCTTTTTAGTATTTTTAACAAAATTTGGGTAAATCATTTTGTGCTTGTTGAAAACCATAAAAATTTGTTAAAATCAAGACAGAGAGCAGAATGAAACAACAAGTATTAAAGTCCTTGGCTAATCCGGCGCGCATATTTTATGTGCCGTATAACCTTGCAATACTGAATTTTGTGGTCCAATTCCTTGTTTTTATGGTTGTTTCTGTGATTGGGTTAATGGCCTCGAAAGATTTTGAAATGCCGATAGATCCATTATATTTTTTACTGTCGGTTGTTTTGGTTCATTTTATTTTGGCGTTTTATTCAAAAAAAGAACCACAACTGATGCAGATTGTTTTGGCAAAAATAAGGCTTTTTGGAAAATTCATTCCAAAAATTTTAAGAGTGTAAAAAAGTGCAAGATTTTTTAAGTTTTTTTGTATCGGATATATCATCACCAACAACGCTTGTAATGCTGGGCGCGGTTGTGCTTTTTGTGATAATTATGTTTTTCTATACGGGTGTATTATCAAGAATGATTTTACCCAGGTTCGGATACAGAAAATACTCTGACTATTTGCCGTTTTCATCAATTTATTCCGATAACACCACAATTGGATTATTAGATGGATCAATTGCCCGGGCGTATGAAATCGCCGGCGTTCAGACATCCATGCACGATGACGAGACCAAGAAAAAATTTCTGGAATTGCGCGCACAATTATTAAATCAGATCAAGGATCCAGCGATAACAATTCGATTCTTTATGATTCGCGATGCGGTTCAGCAAAACAGCAATTATGAATTTGACCAGCCTGTTTTACAAAAAATTAGCGACAGCTGGAATGCCCAGGGGCTGAAGATTTTCAAAAATTCGTATTATGCAGTTATATGTATAGCCGACGGTGATCATGAAAAAATGGCCCAGGTCTCAACATATTTTGAATCGATATTGGCACCATATAAACCTGTTTTATTAAAACACAATTCGGTCAAGAATTTCGCGTCGCTTTATGCTCGGATTTTGTCGCCACTGTCAAAGCCAGGTGTTTTCAGAACTGATTCCGACATGTCAAATTTGATGACAGCGGACGAAATAAGCTTTGGTTTTGACGGGATTGTAAAGGCTTCGCATGGGTCAGGTGAAAAATACATGGCGATGGCATCGTTTAAAACTTCGCCCGATTTTATGGACGAAGACTTTTTCGATTCAATTGGAACAATCCAGACAGAATTGATTTGTATGAGTGCATTTAATGTTTTGGGATCATCAAAAACTGAAACGGTCATCCGCCAAAAAATGGCCAGCAGTGATTCCAATAAAAATGAAAGTGGCGATGTTGCAACAGAACAAATCGGCGAAGCGTTATATTCAATGGATGAAAATGTAACAGGCAGCCAAAGTCTGATGGATTTTTATCCGCTTTTCGTTCTGTCTGGGAATACGCGCGAAGAATTGACCCAGCATATAGATGAATTTAACAAGATTTGCGCGGGATTTGGTGTTTCGCCTGTTGTTGAAGGTTTTGCGGCAAAGGTCTCTTGGTTTGCCATGCTGCCGGGATTTGATGTTTTCCCGCGTTCGTTTAAGTTGCTTTCCATGACTGCCGCGACAAGTTTTCCATTATCCAGTTCGCCAGTTGGAATTCCAAATTCTGATTGGGGTCCGGGTCCGCTGGTTGTTTTCCCGACCAGCAGTGGAACACCATATCAATTTCAATTTCATGTATCAGAATCGCCCGCGGCAGTTGCGCATACTTTGACAATCGGACCAACAGGTGGCGGAAAAACAACTTTGTTCTCGTTCTTGATAGCGATGTCGATGCGGCATCCAAAGTTAAAATCATTTTTCTTTGATCGGAATCGCGGCGCGGAAATATTTACACTTGCGACCGGTGGAAAATATCTGACCTTTAACGCAAAATCCAAGGATAAAGTGGCCGCTGGTTTTGAAACCAGCCTGAATCCGTTTAAGCTGGACGATACCGAGGCTAACCGCGCATTCTTGCGCCGATGGCTGATGATGATTTCCGGACAAAGCGATCCGCAATCTATGGATGAAATTGCGCGCGCGGTATCCGTCAATTTCGACTATTTAGATACGGACCAAAGAAAGCTTAAAAATCTGTGGGTGTCAAATTTTGCATCGGACGGCAAGATGCGTCCAGCGTTAAAGCAATGGGTTGATGATTTACAATACGGCAGTATTTTTAATGAAAATGCGGATACATTGGATTTATTCTCGCGCCTTACCACATTTGATTTTACAGATATCTTGGCAGATGAAACACTGGCGCCCGCTGTGATTTCGTATATTTTACACAGAATAAACAGCACAACTATATCACATGGAAATCCTGCATTGATTATGATTGATGAAACGGCGCCTATGCTGGAAAACAAAATGTTCCGCGATAACTTTATTGTTGGATTACAAGAAGGACGCAAAAACAGACAGGCATATATGGCATCATTTCAACGTGCGAATGTTCTGGATAAATTGGGCATCGGCGATGTCGTGCGCGGTCAGGCACAAACCATTTTATTCTTCCGAAACCCTGGCGCAGATACCGCGGATTACGAGCATTGGAAGCTGAATCCATTGGAAATGGCGTTTATCCAGGGTCGGGCATATCCAAACCTGAAACGTGCGGTTTTATTGTCGCGACCAGTAACGGGTGAATCTGTGATTTTGAATACAGAGTTGGGCGGTCTGGGCAGTTTGTTGCGGTTGTTTGAATCTGGCCGCGCGTCAGTTTTACTTGCCGAAGAACTTTATAAACAATTTGGAAACCAGTTTGTTGAAGAGTATCTTCGTAAGACAGCATAATAAAAACTGGTCGTTATGAAGAAATTTTTAATTACTTTTTCTGTTTTTAACTTTTTTACAATTCCGCTTATTGCGTCTGATTGCATGCAATACAAGGTTTCACCATCGGTGCGAATCACCACGCCAGAATGGAATAAAAAAGTCGCCCAGCCAGACGCCCCGATGGATTCTTTGCATGGCGTTGTGGTTGCCAGCTTTGATGAAGAATATGATTTGCAAGTCGCGGCCCAACCAGTGTCAGACGGTTATTGCGTGGCATTGAATGAACTGAATGCGACACTGGGATATACAGATTTTTTGGTGAATATAGATCGATCGCATGTGCCGGGCTCTTGCGGATATAAAATGACGATGGAGCATGAAGACGAGCATATTGTCGCCCACCTGGCAGCATTCAAAAGCGAATCAGACAATATGAAAAAATCTACGCAGATTGCCGCGGACAGCATAATGCCGATTTTCGTCGCCAGCCTGGATGGCGTCAATGACGCGCTGGACAAGATGCAGCAAGAATTACAATCGCACCCCGATATAATTTTAATGAAACAAAAATTAAGCGCCAGCCAAGAAATCTTGAATAAAAAGGTTGACGAGCGCGACGACGGAATTCGAATAAACTTGTGTAAATAAAACATCCACAATAAGATATCTTATTTTTTATTTGGTTGCGGAGTTTGGATTTGAACCAAAGACCTTCAGGTTATGAGCCTGACGAGCTACCGGGCTGCTCTACTCCGCGATGGATGCCGCCATTTTACGCAATTATTTACCAATGTCAAGCCGCAAAAGACATTTCTTGAATTTTTTATCCCGGACTGCTATATTTTGTTCGCTATGAAGAAAAAATTTAGATCCGTTTGGAAAAAATCTTGGCGTAATTTTTTCGGGGCCGCCCCGATCCAGTGGCTTTTGGCCTTTTTCATGTTCTTTGGTATTTACCTGGTTTATTTCACATCAAAAAAAGACATTCGTGGCGAAGAATTATTCCGTGAGTATAATCGAAAGCCCGCGATTTTTGTGTTCTGGCATGGGCGCAGCATGATGCTGTCCCCCATCGTTCGCAAGTGCGGCGTTCGTGGCTATGCGCTATCATCCCGCCACAAAGATGGTCGTATGATGGCCAAATTACAACGTCTGTTTGGGTTAAAGGCAATTTACGGCAGCACTGGTCGTGATGGCGCGGTTTCTGCCCTGCGTCAGGGTGTGCGTCGCCTGAACGAGGGCTATGTTCTGGCATTGTCGCCCGATGGACCAAAGGGGCCGTTGATGCGTCTGAATGATGGCGCGTTGTATTACTCGCGCATGACGGGTGCGCCGATTATTCCGGTTTGTTTTTCTTGCTCGCGTCCGTGGTTTCAAAAACGTTGGGATCGCTATTTAATTGCGACCCCGTTTTCCAAGATAATATGCAGTGTCGGTCAGCCGATTGTTATCAGTAAAGAAAATTTTGATGGTGCCCGTGAAACACTTGAAAAAATGATGATAAAGCAACTGCAAGATATGGATGCCGAATTTGGGTTGCCAAAAATAAAACCCGGCGCCGTAAAGAAATGAAAACACCCAATTGGTTTTTAAGAAAAAGTTTAATCGCATGGCTGTTATTGCCGATGTCGGTTTTATATTTTATCGCGTCCAAGGCGGTCTTTTTTTACCGGCTTTTTCGGCAAAAATCGGCAAAAAGGCCGGTAATTTGCATAGGTGGCCTGTTGGCGGGCGGTGTTGGCAAAACCCCAATAGTTCGGGAAATTGCTAAAAAGACCGGTTCTGGGATTGTTTTGCGTGGCTATAAAGGTGGCGACGAAGCCAAAATGTTGGCGGCGTCAGGCCTGTCCGTTTTTGCTGGCGCGGATCGCATGCAAAGTATAAAAAATGCAGAAAAGGCCGGCTTTGCATCCATAGTTATGGATGATGGATTTCAGAATTCAGGTATAAAAAAAGATATTTCAATTTTAGTTTTTGATGAAAATGTTGGTATCGGAAATGGATTTATGTTGCCCGCTGGACCAATGAGAGAACCGCTTTGCGGCATTCGACGTGCGGACGCGATTATTATAATTGGACATAAAAATCAGACAATAGAACTCAAATTAAAAAAATATGGTAAACCGATTTTTTATGCTGAAAATAAAACAATTATTCCAAACACTATCCGTAAATTTATTGCGTTTGCCGGGATTGGGTATCCGCAAAAGTTTTTCAGAAATTTGCCAAAAAAGCCGGTAAAAACCGTATCTTTTGCGGATCATTACACATACACAGGTGCCGATATAAAAAAGTTATTGGCGATGGCGGATTCTGAAAAAGCCAGTCTTTTAACTACTG
>CAZHPG010000042.1:5343-5644 GCA_964534055.1 uncultured Muribaculaceae bacterium
TGAAAAAGACTGGGTTCGATTGCCGATGGATGTCCGTCGTAAAATACAATTTGCACCGCTGGAAACAACGATTTCGCCGGAATTTTATTCGTGGTTAAAAAAACAAATGGTAATAAAAAAATGATGAAAAGTGTTAAATTTTCAGGTGTCGGTATTCATTCGGGAATCATGACCAAGGTTGTTGTGCAGTTATCAAAGAAACCGGGAATCTTCTTTGTTAGGGTTGATTTGCCAAATCCGACACTGATACCTGCGACATGGGATAATGTTCAAAACACTGGACTGATGAGCACCTCGATAG
>CAZHPG010000043.1:0-5632 GCA_964534055.1 uncultured Muribaculaceae bacterium
ATATTTCAGCAAGTATTTCGGTAAAAACTTCTTGAAAACTCCTCTGCGTGATTTTGTGGAAATTCCATATGATTCTTATCGAGATCTTCTGCAAGACAATGTTGCACCAAATGCGCGTCGCAACATCGGATTGCAAAACGTTTTCAAGTCCGCATTCCCAATAAAGGATTATGCGGGTATTGCCGATTTAGAGTTCGTAGAATACACTTTGGACAAGCCTTTGTATAATGTCAAAGAATGCATGCTGCGTAATATGACATACAGCGCGCGTTTAAAATTAAAATTGAAACTGATTATTTGGGACGTTGCGGAAAACGGCAAAAAAACACTTCGCGATATCAAAGACCAGGAAATTTTCATGGGCGAAGTCCCATTGATGACAGAACGCGGAACCTTTGTTTCGTCTGGCGTTGAACGTGTTATCGTATCACAAATGCATCGTGCACAGGGTGTGGTTTTCGGTTTGACCAAGGAAGCCAAAACTGCTGATGCGACAAACGCGACATATACTGCGCGTATTATTCCAGAACGCGGTTCTTGGATTGATTTCGAAGAAGCCAAAGGCGTTATTTATGTTCGTATAGATCGCAAACGCAAAATCCCAGCATCTGTTTTGCTGCGTGCATTGCCATGTGCGGCGGATGAAAAGAAGTTTGAATCAGATCCGCGTCGCGCATCGGTTTCCGGCATGACGGATACGGAAATTTTGTCAGAATTTTACAAAAAGATTTCTTTATCGTTTGATGGAAAATTCTGGATTGGTAAAACCGCTGATTTTATTGAACTGGGAAATTATCGTCTGAATTATGATTTGTTGGACGCTAAATCTAAAAAGCCGATTGCCGAAAAGGGCGAACGTATGACCGCCAAAAAATGGGAAAAATTGGCCGCGTCAGACAAAGAATTCGCAATAGCCAAAGATGCTATCGTTGGTGAATACTTATTCGATGCAATTTCCAAAGATGACGAAGTATTATTCCCATCAGCAACCGAAATCACCGAAGAAGTTTTTGCAGATATCGATAAACTGAATATAAAAAATATCTCTTTAATCTCTATTGATAATATGTTCTATGGCGCACACATGCGCAATACTTTGGCTGCCAGCAAAACCACAACGCGCGACGAAGCATTAATTGAAATTTATAATGTCATTCGTCCGGGCGAACGTCCAACACCAGAAGCTGCGGCGGCATTGTTTGCACACCAAGGATTTGATTCCGCTTATTACGATTTGTCGGCCGTTGGTCGGTTCAAAATGAACAAGCGTTTGAAAATCGATTCTGGTAAAAAACCAGAAGACGAAAGATTGTTAAGCAAGCAAGATTTTATGGCCACATTAAAAACTTTGGCAAATATAATTGATCGCAAAGATGTTATTGATGACATTGACAACCTGTCAAATCGCCGCGTGCGCGCGGTTGGTGAATTGCTGGAACAGCAATTCCGTATTGGCATGGCGCGTATTGAAAGATTGGTTCGCGAACATTTGGCATCCCCAAATATTGCAACCATGAAACCACAAGATGTTATTAACGTAAAACCATTGACTGCATTGGTTGCTGAATTTTTTGGAACATCGCAATTGTCCCAATTTATGGATGCGTATAATCCATTGGCGGAATTGGAACATAAACGTTTGATTTCCGCAATGGGTCCGGGGGGACTGAATCGCGATCGCGCTGGTATTGATGTTCGTGACGTACATCCAACCCATTATGGTCGCTTGTGCCCAATACATACACCCGAAGGCGCGAACATTGGTTTGATAAACCACCTTGCATCCTATGCACGTGTTAATCCGTATGGATTTATCGAGACCCCATACTACATCGTCAAGAACGGAAAAATTACAGAAGACATTGTTTATTTGACCGCTGACGAAGAAACTGGACATCGTATTGCCCAGGGCAACACTGCAACAAACGCAGACGGAAGAATTTCCGAAGAAGTCGTGACCGCACGTGTTGATGGTGAATTTGTAAAAATCCCACGCGAAGAAATTGATATGATTGACGTTGCACCACGTCAGGTTGTGTCCATTGCGCCAGGCTTGATACCATTTATTGAAAATGACGACGCGAACCGCGCGTTGATGGGATCAAACATGCAACGCCAGGCAATACCACTTATGCGCGTTGATGCACCAACAATCGGAACAGGTATTGAACGCGAAGTTGCGCGCGATTCCAGAACCGGTAAAGTTGCAAAACACAGCGGCGCGGTTGAATCTGTTGATGCAAATCGTATTGTTGTCAGATGTATGAACAGCCGCAATGTTGTAACCGGTGTTGATATTTATAATTTGGAAAAATTCCAAAAATCAAACTCGGAAACAATGATACACCAAAAACCATTGGTAAAAGTTGGCGATCGTATTTCTGCCGGCGATATCATTGCAGACGGTGCCAGCATGAACTATGGCGAATTGGCATTGGGTAAAAATGTCTTGGTCGCATTTGTTCCATGGCGTGGTTATAATTTTGAAGACTCTATCGTTATTTCCGAAAAGATTTCGCGTGACGATGTGTTTACAAGCGTAAAGATTGTTGAAAAAGAGTTCAAAGCTCGTGATACCCAGTTGGGCCCAGAAAGCTTTACCCGTGACATTCCGAATGTTGGGGAAGAGGCACTGAAAAATCTGGATGAATCTGGAATTATCTATATCGGCAGCCATGTGAAACAGGGCGACATCTTGGTCGGTCGTGTTTCGCCGAAATCCGAAAGTCTGTTGACACCGGAAGAGGCACTGTTGCGCAGCATCTTTGGTGAAAAAGCATTGTCTGTAAAAGATACATCTATGCGCGTTGGTCCGAATGAAGAAGGCGTCGTTATTGGCGTAAACATTTTGACCCGTCATGGTGTTAAAAAAGACGAACGCACGCAGATGATTGAACTGCAAAAAATCGAACAGATAAACAAAAACCGCGAAGAAGAAATCGCAATTTTGGAACGTGGCTTTGCAGCCCAAGCATTTCAGATTGCCGAAGGATTGGTTATCGAAGGCGGCATCGGCAGCGTAAAACCATTTATTGGTAAAAAACTTACAGCCGAAGTATTCGAAGGTATCCGTCCATCTGACATGAAAAAGATTCAGGTCAAGGGCAAGGACGTCCAGGAAAAACTTGAAGAATTGCGTGAACAGAATGCAATAACTTTGAAAAACCTGAACGAAAAAGCCGATGGTGAAGTTTCGCGTGTGACCGAAAGCAACGCGCTGAATGCCGGCGTTTTGAAAGAAGTCAAAGTTTATATCGCACACAAAATGAAACTGCAGCCTGGTGATAAAATGGCAGGACGCCATGGAAACAAAGGTATCGTTTCCAAAGTCGTGCCGATTGAAGACATGCCTCATATGGAAGATGGAACGCCAGTTGATATCGTTCTGAATCCATTGGGTGTTCCCAGCCGTATGAACGTTGGTCAGGTATTAGAAGTTCATTTGGGTATGGCCGCTCGTGAATTGGGTAAGCAAATCGGAGAATTGCTGGACGAAGTAAAAGCAAAGCGCGCCGTGACAGATGATCTGCGTACAATGATTACCAAAATCTATGGCAAAGATATCAATTCACAACTGGAAAAGATGACCGATACTGATGTTCGCGCCCAAGCTGCTTTATTGCGCAGTGGTGTATCAATGGCAACCCCGACATTTGACGGAGCCATGCCAGAAGACATCAAAAAAATGCTGAAAATGGCAAAACTTCCGGAAAGTGGACAATTCACTTTGTATGATGGAATGACTGGTGAAAAATTTGCGCGGCCTGTAACGGTTGGTGTTATGCATATGTTGAAACTGCACCATTTGGTGGATGAAAAAATCCACGCGCGTTCAGTTGGCACATATTCATTGGTTACACAACAGCCTTTGTCTGGTAAAGCACACAACGGTGGACAGCGTTTGGGAGAAATGGAAGTCTGGGCGCTGGAAGCGCACGGCGCAGCCCATTTGATCAAGGAAATGCTGACCGTAAAATCGGACGACATCATAGGCAAAAACAAGATGTATGAAACCATTATCAGCGGAAGCTATGACATCCAAACCGGCACGCCCGAGGCATTTAATGTCTTGACCCGTGAACTGCGCGGACTGGGATTGGCAATGACCCCGCGGAAGCTAGATTAAATGATAAATAGCGCAGGATGAATGTTGAAACATTTATTCCGCGCTGTATATCATTCATCATTATTCAAGGAGCAAAATAAATGACTAATATGCTGCAAAAGATTTTTGGCCAAATTGAAACGAAGGAACAGTTTGACGCACTGCAAATAAAAATTGCGTCCCCAGAAGAAATTCTGTCCTGGTCTCATGGCGAAGTTAAAAAGCCAGAAACCATAAACTATCATTCGTTAAAGCCAGAATCCGATGGATTATTCTGCCAGCAGATTTTCGGCCCCAGCAAAGATTATGAATGCGCATGCGGAAAATACAAACGGGTTAAATTCCGCGGTGTAGTTTGCGAACGTTGCGGCGTCGAAGTTGGATCTTCCAGCGTTCGTCGTGAACGTATGGGCCATATTAAATTGGCGACACCTGTATCGCACTTTTGGTTTATGCGCGAAGGCAAAATAGCTACTTTGTTAAACAATATGCCCCAGAAAAAATTAGAGCAGGTTATCTATTACGATGCGTATATTGTTACAGAACCAGGTCTGACGAAATTAAAACTTTACGATGTTATTTCCGAAGATGAATATCAGGAAGCATTGACTGAATTTGGCGATGGCACATTTCATGTTGGAATTGGCGCAGATGGTATTCGTTCTGTTATTGCGAATTTGGATATGGGTGATGAACGGACACGTTTACGTCAAGAGTTGTCCGAAACAAAGTCCGAAGCCAAACGCAAAGGAATTATCAAACATCTGAAATTGGTCGAAGCATTCATGGATTCTAAGACAGAACCTTCATGGATGTTGCCGGATGTTTTACCGGTTATTCCACCAGATATGCGTCCATTGGTAACACTGGATGCTGGTCACGTTGCTGCTTCTGATTTGAACGATTTGTATCGCCGCGTAATTATCCGCAACAATCGTTTAAAGAAATTTATTGATATGCATGCACCTGAAATTATTGTACGTAACGAAAAACGTATGTTGCAGGAAGCTGTAGATTCATTGTTCGACAACGGACACAAAGCACGTCCAATGGTTTCACAAAACCGTCGCCCATTGAAATCTTTGTCTGATTCACTGCGTGGTAAATCTGGTCGTTTCCGTATGAATATGTTGGGTAAACGTGTTGATTATTCAGGTCGTTCTGTAATCGTGTCTGGTCCAACATTGAAATTACACCAGGTTGGTTTGCCAAAAACAATGGCATTGGAATTGTTTAAACCATTCGTATTTGCACGTCTGTTGGCAGGTGAATATGCAAACACTTTGAAAACTGCCCGCAAGATGGTTGACAATGGTGAAGAAATTGTTTGGGAAATTTTGGAAAGCGTTATTTATCAACATCCAGTTCTGTTAAACCGTGCACCGACACTTCACAGATTGTCAATGTTAGCATTTGAACCGGTACTGATTGAAGGTAAGGCAATCCGTTTGCATCCATTGGTATGTAAGGGATTCAATGCGGACTTTGACGGTGACCAAATGTCAGTCCATGTTCCAATTTCATTAG
>CAZHPG010000044.1:0-5607 GCA_964534055.1 uncultured Muribaculaceae bacterium
CTCCGCGTGCAACTGATTACATAACCGAACAAATTGAGCTGATTAAAAAATTACAAGATTTGGGCTATGCTTATGTAATTCCGGGCAAGGGTGTTTATTACGACACTGCAAAATTCGCCGATTATGGCGAATTATCAGGACAGAAAACATCTAATCAACTTGGTGGAAATCGTATTTCTGACGAAGGAAAACACAGTCCCGCTGACTTTGTTTTATGGGCATTTTTACCAGACGATGCAAAAAACGCAATGATTTGGGACAGCCCATGGGGCAAGGGTTTCCCTGGTTGGCATATCGAATGCAGCGCAATGAGTATGAAATTGTTGGGCAATCATTTTGACATACACACCGCAGCCCAAGAACACATCAATATTCACCACACCAATGAAATTGCGCAAAGCGAACCTATTACTGGAAAGCCATGGGTAAATTATTGGGTGCATTTTGGTTGGCTGATGGCAAGTGGAGCAGATAGCAAATTATCCAAATCTGCGGGCGACGCACTGACCGTGCCATATATTAAATCCAAAGGATATGATCCAATGGCATTTCGCTATATGATGTTGCTGGGACACTATCGCAGCCCAATGGAATTTTCATGGGAATCGTTTGATGCAGCCGCAACTGGATATAAAAACATAGTTAAAAAGATTGCCACGATTATTACCGATGCGAATGGACAGGTGTCTAAAACCGCTGCAAGTGATGCTTGGCGCGATAAAATGCTGGAGGATGTATCTGATAACCTGAAAACCGCAACTGCTATCGTAGAGTTCCAAGAAATGTTAAAGGACGATACCCTGACCGCGGCGGAAAAGATGGCCGTTATCCAGTTTGCCGATGACTTGCTGGGGCTACAATTTATTGACCGGGCACAGAAATTATTGGCAGAAGATGTAACGCCGATTCCAGCCGAGGTTCAAAAACTGGCAGACGAGCGTACAGCGGCCAAAGCAGCCAAGGATTGGGCATTGGCGGATAAAATCCGCGGGGCGGTCGAAGATATGGGCTGGTTAATCCAAGATTCCAAAGATGGAATGAAAATAGTCAGAAAGTAAATTAAAAACCGCCAATTTATGGCGGTTTTATATTTTAAAATTATCCATCCATACTTGTTTTAAATCGACAGAAAATTCAGGTCCCTGGGTCAGTATCGATATTGGTTTTGCAAAGTATTCTTTTGTATTTTCTATGATATCTGGGATTGTTATTCTGTCCCGTTCTTTTACATTTTCATAAAAATCATATAAAAAACCATATTGGCGATAAAATCCCAACAACCTATCGCGTCTTGACCCCGCGGACTCTAACCAATCCGCATCGTTCAGCTTCATTCGGGCTGCTCCGATTTCAAATTCTTCTTTGGTTATTGGTTTTTGATTTAAAATTTCTGCGGAAACGCGGGCGCAAATGGCGACAATCTTTTCCAAATTTTCTGATGCACTGCTGCAATTTATATTATTCACAGATGCGGTTTCATTTCCAAAACCTCCAATACCTATACCATAAACCAGACCATTTTTATTTCGAACTTCGTCATACAATCTGCGTGATAAAGCACCCTCAAATCTGCGAACACATTTTTGTTTAAATCTGTTTTCTAATATTGGGGGCCAAATATCTTCAAAACAAATATTCATCATTACTTGTTTTTGTTCTGGCTTTAAGTTGTGCGCAATAGATGATATAACTGCTGCATCAGAATTGCTGGACACATCAAATGATGGCAACCAGCTAAATAATTCCTCTAGTTGTGCTAATAACGCGTCTACATCTTCAATTTTTCCAGATATTCCAATCGCTGTATTTTTTGCAGAAATTCTGGAATTTTTATAATTCAATAATTGTTCGCGTGTAAATGATTGTATATTTTCCGCTGTTCCCAGGGTTATGTGTTCAAAACCAGAACCAGCAAATACATTTTGAACCTTGAAATAAAAAAAGTTTCTTTCTCTATCATCCAAATCACGGCGAAGTTCGTCCAATATTACCGACTTTTCATTTTCTATTGCATTTTCATCAAATAAAGAATTTTTAAATAAATCTGATATTAATTCAGCAAGAACATATAAGTTTTCAGAAAGAATCCTGCCATGAATTCTCATACTGGAATTTCCAGTACCAGCATTTATGTTGCCGCCTTTACCCTCAATATAATCATGGATTTCTTTTGGGGATGGATGTTTTGGTGTCCCTTTTATAAACATATGTTCCATAAAATGGGTTATTCCAAACTCAGATTCAGATTCATCCCGACCACCGGTTTGTATAGCCAATGACATGGAAACAGTTGCGATATCCATTGGATCCAGAATAACAGCCATACCATTAGAAAGATAATGTAATGATGGCGTATATTGCATTTTTATTCTAGTCCTCTAAGAAACTGCGGAGTTTGCGGGCACGGGTAGGGTGCTTTAACTTATTCAACGCTTTCTGTTCAATCTGACGTATGCGTTCACGCGTAACACCGATGTATTCGCCGACTTCTTCCAGTGTGCTGGTTTTGTTCGTGCTCATACCGAATCTTTGACGCAGAACCGTTTCTTCTTTTGGATCCAGTTCAGACAAAATCTGGGTAACAATTTTACGCAAATTCTTTTGTGCCGCAGAGGTAAATGGATTTTTCGCAGTTTCGTCCGCAATTATTTCAATACGGCTGCTGTCATCTTCGCTGCCGACTGGGGCCTCTAATGATACTGGGCGCAGGTTGACCTTTAATGCCTTGTGTATTTTCTCGACTGGCAAGTAAATGATTTTTGATAATTCTTCGGCGGTCGGCTGGCGGCCATATTTATGAACGAATTGACGGCTGGCTTTCTGTATTTTGTGGATGTTATCAATCATATGTACAGGGATACGAATAGTGCGCGCCTGATCGGCAATACTGCGCGAAATACCCTGTTGAATCCAGTTGGTGGCATAGGTTGAAAACTTGTTTCCCAAACGATAATCAAACTTGTCCACAGCCTTCATCAATCCAATATTTCCATCCTGGACTAAGTCAGAAAAATCCAGACCCAAACCACGCGGGGATGAACGTTTTGCAAATTTAATAACCAAACGCAAGTTAGCCTCAATCATCTCATGCTTTGCGCGCGCTGCTTCTTGCTGACCGCGGCGAACCAAATCAACGACTTTTTTATATTCCGAAGTAGGCTGACCCGTTTCAATTGCAACTTTCAGAATTTCTTCTTGGATTTTCAATATATCTTTTTCATGTTTGGTCGCAAATTTCTGCCAAGCGGGCGATTTGCTTTTCATCAACTTTTTCGCCCAGTTTTTGTTCAATTCGTTACCGGCGTACTCGGCCAAGAACTCTTCGCGTTTAACCTTGGATGCCAATGCCAAACGCATCAACTTGCCCTCTAACCCCATCAACAATGCAGTGCGAACGGTCAGTTTTTCCAAAATTTCACCAACACGTTCTTCGTTCAGACGGATTTTGCTGACGTGTTCAAACAAATCCAGTCGTGCTTTTGCATATTTCTTTTCCAGCGCTTCATCAGTTTTGGCAGACTTTACCAAATTTTCCATACGCTCTTTTTGCATTTTTTCAAGATTATTAAATATACGTTTAATCTTTGCGAAAACATCCAACAGCATTGGCATTAATGATTCTTCCATCATTGGAACGGGGACGCCAGAACTGCTGCGTGGGGCCTCATCTTTCGCGGGTTGATCTGCTTCTGCTTCCTCTTCTTCTTCGACATCGCCCAGTGTATCGTCCAAATCATCGTCTTCTAATTCTTCGATGTTATCAACGCCCTTGCTTTTCAAAGTATCGGAAAGCTCGGCCAGTTTGCGTTGTTCGGCATCTGATGAATACATGACTTCCAGATTCACGATATAACGCAGTTTAATTTCATCATTCATCAGCTGTTGATACCAATCCAGCATAGCGCGAATGGTCATGGGGCTTTCGCACAGGCCATAAACCATCAAACGCGATGCAGCCTCGATACGTTGCGCGATTGCCACTTCGCCTGGTGCGGTCAACAATTGAACTGTTCCGATAGATTTCAGATATGATTGAACTGAATCCTGAACCCCCAGGGTAAGCCCGCCAGTAGTGCTGCGTTCCAGTTGTTTTGCATAATGCTCGTAATCTTCATCACCGGCATAAACTTGCTCGGTATCCGCATTCAAAAGATCGCGGGATTTGTCGTGTGGGCATTCGTCTTCTGTGTCATCATAATTTCTGACATTATCCAAAAACACTGACGATTCCAAAATATCCAGACCTAAATCTTGTTGGAAAAACGATAAAATTTCATCTTTTTCCGTTTCTGCAATTTCATCGGAAACAATGGCAGCATCAAAATCCATCTGCGATAAAAATCCGGCCGAGGACGATGATTCGGCCAAGCGTCGTAAATTCTCTGGCAATGATTCCATTAAAAATTTAGTTGCTTCGTCTATAGGTTTTGGCATGAAAAAACCTTCTTTTTTTACTAAATTAATAAGAATACAAAAATCAACAGTTACAGCATGTTGATTTTGTATTGCACATATTTAGTTATTAGTTTTTTTAGACTTTTCAGCCTTATCGACTGCCTCGCGCAGAGCGCTTTCGGACACCAGACCCAAAACAATCGGACTTTGTATTTGTATATTTGAATAGTTTTTATGTGTCTTGTTACGAATTGATGCAACGGTTGGGTTTGTGCTGCGCATCAAACGTGCGACTTGACCGTCGGTCAACTGTGGATAATTTTTCAGAACCCAAAGAATTCCGCCTGAACGATTTTGGCGATGAATCTGTGGGGTATATCCAACACCCTTTTTATTCTGTTTTTTCTGGGAATCTACAACTTGTTGACGCAGAGTTAAACGCGCAGATGGGTCAGCCTCGCATGCTTCAATATCTTCGCGGGTCAATTGGCCCTGCAAGATTGGGTTCAGACCCTGGATCTTGCTGCGTTCAGCATCGGCGATTGTCTTAACTTCTAATTCATGCAGACCGCAGAAACTTGCGATTTGCTCGAAAGAAAGAGCGGTGTTTTCTATCAGCCACAAAGCGGTGGATTTAGGCATATACGGATAATTCATGGAAAACCTTTTTATTTAGCCTGCTGAATATAGTTCATATTGAACGTATTTTCAAGTAGAAAAAGCAAATATTTACAAGTTCGCCTTTAATGCCAAATACATTTGGCCCAGATCCGTTTTTAACAATGTTGCTGAAATCATATCTTTGTTATCTGTCTGCTCGGCCCCGGCCATCATTTTTGCAAACCCGCGAACAAACTGGGTTGCCTGACTGCGGAATACGGCATCATTTTTAAATAAATCGCGTATGCGGCGCTTGTCCGCTGCGCCCAACATCTTGGCAAACCATTTGCTGAAAATTGTTTTGTCGCCGGCTTGATACTTGCTCCATACCGAGGCAGGAATTTCCGCACCAGCCGCACGGGTCAAATCCACAGATAATTCGTGCAGTTTTTCCATTATACCTTCGGAATACTTGATAAAATCACTGCTGGAAATTTTTGCTGCACCAGATTTTGTATCCCGACTTTCTGGTCTTTGCGAAATCGCATCCATGGGGGCGGACGCGCGCGCCTCTATCATTTGACGGTTCAATGTCTGCATAGTATCGGTTGC
>CAZHPG010000045.1:0-5599 GCA_964534055.1 uncultured Muribaculaceae bacterium
TCTTTTTTAATATCATTAATAAATTTATTAAACCAATCGGATAACGCTATATTTTTGCGTAATCCTAAAAACCAAGTTTGTAAAAATTCTTGACCTTTTTTAATGGACTTGAATAACGATACAACGTCTGCCCCAGATGACTCCATTTTTTCCAATATGGGTTTTAATGGTTTAAAAGGTCCATAAACAGAATCATTTACAAAATAAATCCAATCATATTTTTTCAGAATATTTTTATTATCAGCCCATTGATATAAACGTTTATAACTTCCAAAATCATATTCTTCATGCCTTTTTGCATCCATATACAAAATATTCGGTACGGAACATAATTTTGCTTTTTCAAATTTAGAGAGAGAATTATCCATAAAAAATATTATGTCGCCCAATTTCGACAAAGCTCGTAAATAATAAAGCAAGGAATCGTCTATTATTCCTTGGGCATCATACGCTGCAAAAAGAAAAATCCGTTTGTTTTTCATAGTATTTTATTATTTCAACTCTTTTTGTGGGTCATAGGCTTTTGTTCCTTTGCGAATTTCAAAGTGCAATTGGGGCTCGGAAACTTTTCCTGTTTTGCCGATTGTTCCAATTTTTTCGCCCTTGGCCACTTTGGAACTGCGACGAACATTCATCTCATCCAGATGGGCATAAACACTCATCCATCCATTTGCATGCTGGACGATTAGCAAATTACCCATTCCTTTCAGTTCATTTCCAGCGTATGCGACAATACCGGATTCCGCCGCCTTGACCGATGTTCCACTTGCCGCGCCGATATTAATTCCATCGTTATAAAGCCCGTTCTTTTTATATCCAAAATCGGAAAGTATCTTTCCACGCGCGGGCCATGTAAATGCCATTCTTTTCTGGGCAACAATTGTCGGAAGCGGTCTTGCCGGCGCGCTTGAAACCCTTTGTTTTTCAGCAATTAATTTGGGGCCCGTCAGTGTTGATTGCTGTGGGCTGACGACTGATTTCTGTTGACTGACGGCCGCGGGCTGTGGGCCGCGAGCTGTGGGCTGACGACTGATTATTATGGGCTGCTGACCAACAGGCGCAGATATATGAACCTTGGCAGGCAAACGCAACCTTTGCCCCACAGCCAGCGAATACGGCGCCGCAATTTTATTTTCCGTTGCCAACGAGTTCAAATCAACCGAATACCTGCGGCTGATAGAATAAAGCGTTTCAGACGCTGCAACAATATGAACCTTGGCGCTGGGGATTTTCAGCCTTTGCCCCACCGAAATTGCAAAAGGCGCACTTAAATTATTTGCATCCACTAAATCTCGCAATGCTATACCATTGTTCTTTGATAATGAATACAGGGTGTCACCCTTTTTCACGATTATTTCACTGGCGACTGGCGGAACCATAACAGGCTTTGGCGCATCATGCACGACGCGCGCCGGCACCAGCAAGATATCATCAGGTTCAGACTGGGGTTGTGTAATAACTGCTGCCGGTTGCGGGGCTTGGATTTTTGGCTCTGGTTGCGGATCTTGAATTTTTGGCTCTGGTTGCGGCGCCTGGATTTTTTGTTGTTGTGTTTGGTCCGCCCTGTTTTTTTGCACCACTGATTGGGCAGGCATGACATAGTCGCTGTCACTGGCATATTGGGTATAATCGTCGGGCGATGTAGACTGGATATACTCGCTGGCATCATTTGCCACGATGATTGGCTGGGGATCGTCTTTGATTAAAATCTTATCGTGCAAATCACATGCCGCAAGCGGCAAACAACACAGCACGAATAACAGACGATAAATTTGATTTTTCATAAGCTTTATTATATCAAAATAAGACTATAAAATAAAGGCGCTGCTTTTATTTATTATTTTATAACTGCTTTGGCGCAGGCTCTTTTTTCATAAATAATAATGCCAATTCAAACAATGCCATCAGTGGGGCGGCCAATATACATTGGGAAACAACATCTGGCGGTGTCAAAATTGCGGCGATTATAAAAATAAAAACTATTGCATATCGACGTGATTTTACAGCAATTCTGCGGGGAAATATCCCCAACCTGTTCAGCAAAACCATAACCAATGGCAATTGAAACGCTATACCAAAAACCTTCAATAATCCTATCGAGAAAGAAAGATAATCAACAGTCGACGGAAGAAAGGCCGTCGGCACGGGCGCACTTTGATTCAATTCCACAAAGAAACCAAAGGCGATTGGAAACAAAATATAAAAAGCAAATGCCGCACCAATCAAAAATAAAACCGGCGAAAGAATTAAAATAGGCGCAATAAAACTCTTTTCTTGGCGCCGTAATCCTGGCGCGACAAACGCCCATAAATGCCATAATACAAACGGAATAGTTATAAAAATTGCAAATAACATGGCCAAATCAAACTGAATCATCAACCCGTCCGCCAACCCCGTATAAATCATAGAGCCATCTGGCCAAACAGACATCAATGGTCGGGTTAAAAATTCTTGAATAATTGGTGAAATAAACCAGCCAACCCCAAACGCCAAAGCAAAAATCACCAGCACCCACAGCAGCCTGCGACGAAATTCCGCAAAATGTTGCAAAAGCGTCATTTTCTTGTCTGTCATTTTCTTTTTGTCTTTTTATTTTTCTTTGCTTGTAAATTTGGTGTTGAAAATGCACCAACAACATCATCTGTTGTTTTTTTTATAATTTCGTCCATTGGCAATTCGCGCTCGACCTGATCTTTTATGCTTTCGGTTGCATCGGTGATTTTCCAAATCATCTCGCGGATAAACTTTACCATTTTTGCCAAGGCGCGAAAAACCTGAGGCCAATTTTTCGCCGGAATAACAGCCATTGCAACAATCGCTATTACTAAAAATTCTGCAAATGAAATTCCAAACATTATTTACTCGTAATATGAATCGCCACTGCTTGTGGATGTTGTTTTATGTCGTGATATTTGGAAATAATTTTTCCCAAAATCCGTCTTTGTTTTAAGTTCTGAAAATTTTACATTGGTCTTGACACCTGTTGCGTCAGTCACAACCCATGATTTTAATGATACGGGATCTTTATCAAAAACCACCATCATATTGCCCAGCCCTTCACTGCCCTTGATATGCATCTTTAATCCAAAAGAATCTTGGGTCGTGGTTGTTTCAGACACAATTATATCAGCAGTTCGCAGATTTATATTTTTGCGAACCAATATCCCCGCTGGCGTGCTGGTTAATGGCACCGTCGTAATTTGATCCAATTTTTTATCAAAGAAATATAAATCTTTACCATCAGAAATTAATTGGACAGGTGCTTTTTTATAATCCAATCGAACGCGCCCCGGACGCAGTATTGAAAAAACGCCGTAATCTTTTTTGCCATTTGACACCTGTGAAAAATCCCCGGACAGACCGGTTATAGAGTTCAGATAAATCTCGGCCTTTTTAACCAAAGCATTATCAACCGCAGCATTCGCGCTAGATGACAAGAGCATAAGGCACAAGGCAAAAGGCACAGATAAATGCATCGCAAACTTTCTAATCAAAACTTTTATTTTATTTCTCATTTTACTTTACTCCATAATCTATGCTCTATGACTTATTATCTATGACTCATTATATTGCTATATCTTCTAAAATAAATTGCGCGCTGACGCGACCATTGTATTCGTTTTCTTTGACCCGTCCCAACAACCCTATCTTACGATTTATATTGGCATCGTCCAATAAAAACTCACCAACCTTGGTCTGGACCAGATTAAATCCAACAAATGGCAAAAGTTCGCCAGACGAAGTTCGTATATTTCCACGCAGATGGGTGCCATTTCCCATAATACCCGTCCATGCCAAAACGCCGCCATCCAAAATCAATAATGGCTCTGGGTTTCCCTGTCCGAATGGCGCCAATGCGGAAATTTCACGCACCAATTGCATATTTGCTCCGGCTGCATCCAGCCTGGCGTCAGCAATAAATTCAGATTTTGTCGGGCAACCATTCAATTGCTCTGCAACTGCGTTTTCCAAAAATTCACAAAATGCGGCATGATTGGCGACCGGCAAAGTAAATCCTGCTGCTGCCGAATGCCCACCGCCTTCGGATAAAATTCCAGCATTCAGTGCATCATGAATAATCCGTCCCAAATCTACGCCGGCGATTGAACGACCGCTTCCATTTATCACATCATCATTTCGTGTCGCGACCAATGCGGGCATATTGTATTTGTCTTTTAATCTGCCTGCGATAATTCCCATAACCCCGCCATGCCAACCATCTTGGCATAACATCAAGCTGCGCTTTCCAGCCGCTACACATCCATCGGCCAAATCAATTGCCGCCAGCATGATTTGATTTTGTATTTCCATTCGCTCTTGATTCATGGCATTTAATTTTGCCGCCAAATCACGCGCGATTAAAATATTATCCGTCAGCAGCAATTCCAATGCAGGCGTTGCTGAATCCAGACGCCCGGCCGCGTTCAGCCGTGGGCCTATTGCAAAACCGGCCGCATAAACAGATGTCTTTTTTATACCTGAAATTTCCATCAGCGCGCCCAGACCGATATTTTGGCGCATATCCAAAACCTTTATCCCGGTTGCAACAAACGCGCGATTTAATCCAATCAATGGCATAGTGTCGCAAATTGTCCCCAGCGCAACCAAATCCAGATAATCCAATAAATTTATTTCGATTTCTTTGCCACGCCCACGCAATTCGCGATTCAGCGCAACCAAAAACATAAACGCAACGCCGACGCCCGCCAAATAATTCAATCCCGATGTATCATCGATACGTTTTGGATTAACAACTGCATCTGCGCCGGGTAAAATTTGCTCTGGATTATGGTGATCCGTTATTATTACCTGTAATCCCAGTTCTTTGGCACGCGCAACTTCTGCATCACCACTGATTCCGCAATCAACAGTTATCAGTAATGTTGCGCCCTGCTTTGCGAAATCTTCGATTGAATCCAGATTCAAACCATAGCCTTCGACCTCGCGATCAGGTAAATGCCATATAACTTCGGCGCCACAAGCCCGCAGATATTTTATAATTACCGCGGCCGATGTTATTCCATCAACATCGTAATCGCCAAAAACCGCAATTTTTTTGCATGATAAAACGGCATCGCACGCTATCTTGGCGGCAATATCCATATCCTTTAACACAAAAGGATCCGGCATATATTCTTTAATGGTAGGGTTCAAGAATTTTCGGATTTCGTCCGAATCGGTTATTCCGCGGGTGCACAAAATCTGATTTATTAAATCCGATTCGTTACAATTATCCGCCAGCATCCACGCCCGCCCCAGCATGGAACTTTCCACTATCTTTCTCATCGCTTTAAATCTTTTTTATTATCAATGCAATTATACAACAGCACTATTCAAAAAGCAAAGGCATGATTCCGTCCATAATCGCGCCGGCCGTTGGCACAGCATTCCATGCGGCGGTTCGCAGACCCCATGAAGACTGGGTTCCTTGGGGTTCGTCCAGTACAACCATCATTACATATTGCGGTGATTCAATTGGGAACACTGCTGTGAATGATGTCAGATTTTTCTTGGTATCGATTTTTCCATTTACGCGTTTTTCCGCAGTGGCTGTTTTTCCACCTATATTAATACCCGCCACTCTGGCATTCTTGCCACT
>CAZHPG010000046.1:0-5583 GCA_964534055.1 uncultured Muribaculaceae bacterium
AGCTACTGGAGCTACTACAGAACAAATATATCCTGCGTCTCCCATGGTTATTTCATAACCTGCAGCACATTTACATTCACCTGAATCATAATCCCATGTAGAAGTTGCAGGACAATTACAGGTTTTTGTTGCATTGCTCCAATTAGTCCCATATGGACATTGGCAGGCTATGCTACCAATCTTCCATGCGCCAGTGCTTGGTTGTGAAGTTGCCGTCGAGTCATAAGTATAGCAAGCTATATCTAAAATCATTTGGGACGCATTGCCGGTGGTTGATGATGCCCCCGCGCAGGTGCTTGCTATCGTATTGCATGCATTCGCCATTGCGTTGGAAACATATCCTATATTCAAACCAGTATCACCAATAGTTGCTCCATTGCTGGTCAAACATGATTGAACATCAGATTTACAACTTGAAACATAATCTTCAACCAAATTATCCTGTCTGGTTTTAATTTTGGTTAATGCCTGGGTCATAAATTCACGAACAACATCATTCGTTGGGGCATAATCATTACCTGAACCAGTAAATGTATATTTTTGACATTTTTTCAAAACGCTCATACACATACCAGTTTCTATACCTTCGCTGTCTATATTTCCAATTTTTGTTTGTAAAAATCCAACCATATTTGACGTTGAGGTGCTTGCCAAATTTGCAGTAATGAATGCAGCCAAACCAATATCTTCCCATGCATTCGAACCTGTTGCGCCCCATACGGTGCTTAAGCCAGTTGAAATATTTCCTGATGTAGTATTTGATACAATTTCGCCATCAACAATATATTTACCTGTTGGATCCAAACACTTGTCATAATCCGAGCCACAAACATAATCGCTTTGCATACAGCTGTCCAATGCGCTTACACATCCACGCACATCATATGTATTTTTGCTTTGCGACACGGCCAGACGCGCTTTTTGCAATACTGACTTTGCATTCATAACCGTCCGTTTCATTTGAGTATTGGAATCATCCAAAGCGCGTTCATAAACTATGCATTGCTTGTCTATTTCCAAATCATAACCGTTTGATACCACTGCTGTATCGACACCTTGGCTTTTGCAAGAATCTAATACCGCAGCCTTGCATCTTGCACTTGCGGTTTTATAAAGGTCTGCACCACGTTGATTAGAAATATTGCTGGATGTTCCGAACAACGAAGATAAATCTATTCCGCTGTCTGTTGTTAAATCAAAATTGGAAAAATCAATTCCAAAATTGTTATCAACACTGGTATTGGTGGAAGTCTTTACGTCCACAACCAATTTCTGTATTTTATCCAAATCGCTTTTCAACTGGGTCGTGTCTTGGGTTCCGGACATCGCGGTTTCGGCCTCGGTCTGAGAGAACAATGACACAACATCTTCTTTGGAAAGTCCCAAGTATTGGATTTGCATCGCTACACTTTGCAATTCTTCGGTCGCTTGTTTCAGTGCGCTTTCTACTTTCTTATAATTCGCAATGTTGGCCGAGCAACTGCAACGACCCTGATTGTCATCCAAAACATCGCAGAAATTATCCATACATGAAAAATATTGCGCCTTGCAAAAATCGGTCAATTGGGCGACTTCTTCGATATTTGTGCCAGTGGCTGTCGAAGATGTGGTAGTGCCCAAAGAAACAGACGCTACACGGGCCGCAGAAAGCGAGCCGATGGCATTCGTCCGAACGCCAACACGCGAAGCAGTAGAATTATACAAAGGTTGGGTAACTGTGTTTGCCTGGGTTATAGTCGCACGCGCCGTATTCGGGGTATAAGTTGATTGACGTGCAGAAACAGATGGCGTTTCTGTTGCCATAGAACGGATACTGGTAGCAGATTTGCGCGATGCAATCGCACGGCTTGGAACCACCAGGCGAGTCCCTGCAACACCCGCAGAACGCATAGCACTGCGCGCCGATGTCGTGCGCGGGCTGATTGTTGGTGCGGTTGTGGCCGCGGGTGCCGCGGGCGTTACTAATTCGGGTGCAATTGTCTGCTCATCCAATGTGCTTTCCGCTTCTTCGGTTTGTTCCCAATAATCAGCGGGGACAACCTCGGCAAATGCGGGTAAACACAATAGTCCGAACATCACGGGCAGAATTTTTTTCATTACTATTCCCTTCCTTATTACTTCATTTTATCACAAATATATCAAGTTTGTAAATACTAAATCGCGTTAAAATTCTTTTTTATAATGCTTTCGCTCTTTTTTAAATCATTTAATTCTTGGGCATTGGTTTTTGGCATCAGTGATGCGGTCACTCCATTCGCGCCAACAATGCGCGGCAACGACCCGCAGCCCAATGAAATCGTCAAAATTCTGCGTTCGTCATTCGCGATACACCGAACCAAATCCGCCGTAGTCGCACCTATGCCGTCCCATGTTGCGCCGCGCCCTTTGATAATTTCATAGGCCGCAGTTTTCACGCGCCGATCTATCGTTTTTCTTGCCGCCATGCTGATTGGATTTTTCATCTGTTTTGCAAAATCATCCAATGGTATTCCGCCAATCGACGCGCTGGACCAATTCAGAACACTGGAATCCCCATGTTCACCCAAAACATACGCATCAATTGACGCGGGCGACACTGAAAACAGACGCGCCAGAATCATACGGAAACGCGCAGAATCCAACATTGTGCCTGTGCCGATAACACGATTTTCTAGTAATCCGGAAAGCCGTTGCGCCAATTTGGTCATCACATCCAGCGGATTTGTAACCATAATCAAAACAAGTTTTTTGGGGTCCGAATTTTTCATCAACTTTGGCACAACATCGCGAACAACCGCAGCGTTCGCAACCAATAAATCTGTTCGTGTTTGTCCTGGTTTTTGATTTGCGCCAGCCGCAATTATTACAACATCACAGCCGCGCATTTCACGATAACTGGTGGCTGCCGTGATTTTTACATCAAAACCAAAAATCGCAGCATTACCCAAATCTTCCATCGCGGCCATAGCGCGCGCACCATCCCTGTCAAACAAAACCATTTCGTGCACCAGACCAGTGCCATGAACCGCAGTTGCGATTGCAGAGCCAACCGTTCCCAAACCTATAATTCCCAACTTCATGTAAGCCCCCCCCCTGTTTCACAAACATTATATCATAAAAAACGGCGCGTATCGCGCCGTTTTTTTAATAAGATTTTGCAATGAATACAAAACTGGGATCGGCGTCATCCAAACAACGCCTGGAAATTTTATACTTATCCATCAAGTCATCAAACTTTGGATTTTGTGTTTCTTTATAAGGCAAACGAACAAATCCAATTTTCCCAGCATTTAAATGATTTTCCAAATCATCAATCGTTTTGACATTTGTAATCATTTTTTCATTGCGCGATTTGGAAACATTCAGCATGTCTTTCTGAATCTGTTCCAAAAGTTTTGGTGCATTCGCAACCAATTCAGAAATGCTTAATGTTTGTTTGGAATCTTTTCCAATGTCGCGGCGTGTGATTGTTGCAGTTTTTTCATCCACTTCGCGCGCGCCAATTTCAACGCGCAATGGCACACCACGCTTTATCCATTTCCACATTTTGTCGGGACTGCGTGCATCGGAATCATCAACCAAAACGCGGATTCCAACCGCTTGTAATTTTTCAGCAACCTGTTTAGCAAAATCATTTTGTTCAGCCATGATTGGAATAATTACAATTTGATAAGGTGCAATTTTCGGCGGCAAAACCAAACCATCATCATCAGAATGACTCATAATCAAACTGCCCATCATTCGTGTGCTGGTTCCCCAACTGGTTGTCCACGCATGATGTAATTCGCCATCATCGCCCAGATATTGAATGCCAAAAGACTTTGCAAAATGTTGTCCCAAATCATGCGAGGTTCCGGCCTGCAGGGCTTTGCCATCTTGCATAATATGTTCCATTGTGTATGTGTGATCTGCGCCGGCAAATCTTTCTTCGGCGGTTTTTTCACCCATTATGCTGGAAATTGCCAAAATATTTTCAGCGTATTCGCCATAAACTTTGTGCATCTTTCTGGCATCTGCTGCTGCATCTTCATGAGTTGCAAAAACGTTATGACCTTCTTGCCAATTAAATTCACTGGTGCGCAAAAATAATCTGGGGCGCATTTCCCAACGCATAACATTTACCCACTGATTTAACTTTAACGGCAAATCACGATAAGACTGAATCCAGCGCGACATTGCTTCGCCAATAATCGTTTCAGATGTTGGGCGAATTATATATGGTTCGGTCAATTTAGAATCTGGATCAGGTTGCAGTGAGCCATCAATCATTTTTAATCTGTAATGGGTTACAACCGCGCACTCTTTTGCAAAGCCCGCGACATGTTCTGCTTCCTTGTTAAAAAATTCAACCGGTATCAATAATGGAAAGTTTGCGTTTTGAACACCGTTTGCTTTTATACGCCGGTCCATTTCATCGCGCATCAATTCCCATATTGCCCAACCATAAGGCTTTATAGTCATACATCCACGCACAGGAGAATTTTCCGCCAAATCCGCGGCCATAATTACATTTTGATACCACTGACTGAAATCTTCAGCCCTGGTGGGTGTTATTGCTGTTTTTGCCATTTTTACTTTCCTTCAATTCATAAAATTTATCTGAAATTATTTTGTGCAACGTAGTCGCTATTTCTTTTCTGTCCATGTCCGCCAATGGCGGTGGTGGCAAAAGATTTAATTCAACCCGCAATCCGCCCAGTTTCATAATATGAAAAACATGGCCGAATACACTGCGCTCTGTCGTTGGTATCAATTCAGATTTTCCAAAGTCTTCATTATATTTTTCTATCTTTGCATTCGCAGGACATGAATAATTATCAACCATATTTCTGTCATCAGAAATCTTGTCGCCATTACGCAAATTATATGTCATTACTATTGGCTGTATCGTCAAATTCGGAATTCTGGCAACGACATCAAACATGCTGCTTTTGAATGGATAAATAAAGCAACCATTGTTTGTTGTACCTTCGGGAAATATAGTCATTGGATATCCAGCCAGAACCATTGCATCATTTATTTTTTTCGTGGTTTCAAGTGCAGTGCGTGGATTGCGACTGATAAAAACAACGCCAAATTTTTTACCAATCCAACCAACAAGTGGATATTTTTCTATATCTTCTTTGCCAAAAAAACTGGTTCCCAGCGCCAATGGGAAAACCGCCATTTCAAAAACAGAAATATGATTTGATACCAACAACAATGGACGCGCATTCGACAATTTACCATTTACCCGAACCCTGACACCCGTGATAGACATAAGTATTCCGTAAAAAATTCTGGAATATGCAACCGACAAACGCCCCCGGGGAATCAGGATTAAAATTGGAATTTGAACAATAATGGCCAGCCAGAATGATGCAAATTTTATGCCTGCAAAAATTGTTGAAATTATATTTATCATTTTTTATTTCCGATTGTTTATGCCAAATCTTCTTTTTCTTCTTCGACCATTTCTGCGTCTTCGGCGTCATCACGTAAAAAGAATTGTGCCGCCGCTTTGAATAAAGCAATTGATCCAGTAAATGGCAAAAGCATAACTTTGCCGAACTTTTTCATTGCCCCATCGCCAACAACCAAATGATCAAATGCATTTTCGCTGCC
>CAZHPG010000047.1:0-5533 GCA_964534055.1 uncultured Muribaculaceae bacterium
ACTCATCATAGCATTTGCAATTTGACTATCAAGTTTGTGATAAATTGGTTCACCCAAGCCAATAGGGCAATTTTTTACATTTATAAGTGCAACTCCACCAACACTATTGTGAGAGTTTTTTGCTTTTAAAATAGCCTCTTTTTGTTTCTCTTCTACACTTTTATCAAGTGCATAAATAGGGCTTGTTTTTGCATATTCAAAATTAAAATCAAAAGATTTTATTCCATCTATTTCACAAATTCCACTTTGTACTTTTATATCAAGCTCTTTTAGTAAAAGTTTTGCAATAGCACCAGCTGCAACTCTTGCACTTGTTTCACGAGCCGAGCTTCTTCCCCCGCCTCTATAATCTCTTATTCCATATTTATTAAAGTATGTAAAATCAGCATGTCCTGGTCGAAACAGATCTTTTATATTTGAGTAATCACTTGATTTTTGATCTTCATTGAAAATAATCATTGATATGGAAGTTCCTGTTGTTATACCTTCAAAAACTCCACTTAAAATCTCAACTTTATCGCCTTCAGCTCTTTTTGTTGCAAACTCATTTGTTCCTGGTTTTCTTCTGTCCATCTCACTTTGAACAAAATCCATATCAATTTTTATTCCCAATTCTTCCAATCCGCTGACGATTTGTGCACGCAGATAGTCATCATTTTCACCAACACCTGCGGTAAAGACAACTGCATCAACATGTCCCAATTCTGCCGTGTATGCGCCGATATATTTCTTTGCATTGTTGGCCTCGATATTCAGTGCCAATTGGCAAACCGGATTTGTTTCACGATTTTCTTCCAAATCGCGGCGATCTTGGAAACATTCGGTCAGACCGATATGTCCAGATTCTTTGTTCAAAACTTTCTGCATCATATCCGCGGACATACCCAAACGTTGCTGGACGTAAATAACAACACCTGGATCTAAATCGCCCGGACGGCTGCCCATGGTCAGTCCTGATAATGGCGTCATTCCCAGTGAAGTATCAACTGCGACTCCGCCACGGATTGCCGCGGCCGATGCGCCCGAACCAATGTGCAAAGTAATTAAATTTGGGGTTGGGTTATTTAATAATTTTGCTGCACGTTTGGAAACATACAAATGGGATGTTCCATGAAATCCGTATTTGCGCACGCCCAGTTCACGATACCACGCACTTGGCACGGCATAGCGATAAACGTGTTCCGGCAGAGTGCTGAAAAACGCGGTATCAAAAACAGCAACTTGTTTTGCGTTTGGCAGTAATTGTTGCGCGGCGATAATTCCGGTTAAATTCGCAGGATTATGCAGTGGCGCAATCGCGGAAAGTTCGCGAACGGTTTCAATAACTTCATCGGTAATTTCAACGGACGAAGAAAACTTTTCACCACCCAAAACAACGCGATGACCAACACCACCGATCTGGGTTAAATCAATAGAGGCATCACGCAACATATTGATGACCTCGGTCAATGCGTCATCATGATTTTTCATGACAATATCTTTGCGTTGCTTTGCGCCATCTGGATATTTCTGTGTCAGATAAGAATCAGCCAGACCGATTTTTTCGACCAAACCACTCAGAATCTGCTGTTTGGAATCCATGTCGAAAATTTGATATTTCAGCGAGCTGCTGCCGCAATTCAATGCCATGATATACATTTGTTTAATCCTTTTGCTTTGTTTTTAATAGCGCCAAGATAACAAATGATTTGATGTGTTTCAATACCAAATTCTAAATTTTATTTTCCAATTGGCATTTGTGATGTTTGTTGTGGCGCTGGTTGTTTTATGCGATACCCAAAATGCTTCACTTGCAACCGGCAAGCGCGCGCGCAAACCATTAGCGTCCAAGAACAGATTAGGGCAGGGCTGTGTGCGATTCCCAATGCCGAACGCGCGTGCGATTTCGCCAACGGCAAAGCCGGCCTCGGGCGTTTGGCAAACCAAAACGCAATCTGCATGGGCGGCGCCCAAATCGGTGCCGACTGCAACAGTGCTGAAAATATATTCCATATATCCGAAATTGCCGATGCTGGATAAACCAGATTCCAGAAAATGCACAGCACGCAGATTATAGGAATCAAACAAAGCCGTCCAAAATGTGGCGGGAACAGATTCAATATCGAACGCCTCGCCGCCGCCTTCGCCCACGGGCAGGGTGCCGGAAACATTGGACAGGTCTGCGCGTGCCAGTGCAAATCCGCCCAAAGTCGCACCATCATGAATACGAATGGTTTTGGCGGTTGAATCCATAGTGATTTCGCCCGCCATACCGGTAAAGTTGTTGCTTTGTGCCGCAGTTCCGCGGCGAATTTGTAAAACTTTTGACATTGAGAATCCTTAAATTTAGAAATAAAAAAAAGCCGCCCACCGGCGGCAAATTCATGAATGAATTATAACATAAATTTTAATAAAAAGCAAGGACAGACAAAAAATACCAAAAACCTTGAATTTTGTCAAACAATGCACTATAATGTGAATGTAAGAAAAGAGAACCCAAATGGCAGATATAAAAAAATATATTTCAGACTATAGCGGACAAATAAATCTTTCTTTGATGAGTCCGGAAAGACGCGCCAGACTTGAACAGCTGCGGGTTCTTGGTGTGGGTTTCAAAGAGCAAATCGGGACGCTGGATCCAACCACAGGATTGTATAAAGGCGGTTGGGATCCTGATGCTGAGCTGCCTGATGGCTCGCGTGTTGGTCATGATATGGATGATGAGGCTTGGGTAGAGCTGTATATGCAGATGCAGAAAACATTGCTGGCACTGAAAAATGATCCCAAATTACTTGCTGAAAATAGCGATGCAAAAAAATTAGTTGATGATTTTTACGGCACTACAAAAATTATCAAAGAATATTCCCCAGCCGCAGGCGCTGTAAATAAATTAATTGTTGGTGGTGCGCCATCCCCAGAAGCGATTGCGTTTGCCACATATCTGGATGACCCAAATATACAAGTTTTTTTGGAAGATTCTGTTGATGGCGAAGATCAAGATAAAGTAGTTTCCGCGTTACGTACGGGTTCCTTTATTTCTGATTTATCTGTATGTAAAAAAATCAGACATGTTTCAGCGATTATTTATAACGCCGTCATAGATGCTAGTTTACCGATCAATCCGCCAGCGCCTGCGTTCATTACTGCCGCGCCATATTCGTTCTTGAAGGATATATACAACAATATAGCTAAACAGGAAAAGCCTGCGATGCCGGATCGTGATGCGTTCCGTAATGCAGTTCAAAATAATGATCGCGACAACAATATATTCCTTCGTTTGGTTGAAAAATCAAAAGCGCTGGAAGCGTTTGATGCAAAAGACGAAAGTGGTGTAGCCAACGCCATAGCAATCGGTCTGAAAGAAAAAAATTATAAAGAAGGTAAACACGAATTAACCCCAATGGACGAGCATTCATTTAATGCTTTCCAAAAGGCGGGGAACAAAATCAATCATATTAAAAATGATATGCTTGGTAAAATGGTAATGCGGCATAAACGTCATCCTTATTACATGGATGAAACGGCCAAGCCAATCATGGAATCTCTGCTGGTAAAAAGAAAGTTTGATATAACCAAGGGCTTGGACGAGTTTTTAAAGCAGACTGATGCCATCACCGGTGATTTAAAGGGTGGCGATGCCCCCGCGCCCAAGGCAGTTCCGCATTTTGAATGGTTTACAAAAACATTGAAAGAAATAAATAAGGTTTTACCAACAGAATTTGCCGGCGCATTAAAGGACACAAAAAATCTTAATGCTGTGGTCCAGGCTATAATAGAACGCGGCGTTGACGATGGAAAAATAGATGAAGCACAAACTGCATTAGAATGTCTCAGCCAAATGCGATATGGATATACAACATCTGGCACAAAAAATAAATTAAATGGCGTTCCTGTAAATATTTTGGGTGATAAAGGGCTGTCCTTTAATTCCAACCAAGCTATTCATATGATAACCAAAAGTTTGGATAAAACGATGCATGCAGGGCTTATGCTGGGTGCAACTTTGGTTACTGTTGGCCGCGCGGCATACAAGAAAAAAGATCTGAAATTTAAATCAAGCTCAAATTCTGTAAAGCTTATGACCAAAGCTGATGCTGCCGTACGTGGTTATGCTGGAACCCCAGCCGAAGAACGCGCATTGGCGGCAGATGTTCAAGCAAAGAAAACAGCATACGAAACAATTGTGCGTGTAACGCCACCGGCAAGTAAAAAAGATATACAAAAGGCTGAAGATGATTGGCGGCTGGCGGAAATGACTTTGTCGGTATTTCGTCAAACGGATTATGCAATCCCTTATGCCCCTGGTGTGGACAGACGTCGTCCGGATAGCAATTTAACAAAGAAGCAAAATTTGATGGCATTTTGGAATTATGTAAATGACCCCAGTTCTAATGGATTAAAACGTGATATGAATATATTCCGTGATGGCAGACGTGCACAGGCAGAACAAAACGAATCTAATGGCGTTAATACACAGAAAAACATTAATCTGGAAGCATGGAAAAATAAATTCTATCAAGGTATAGCAGCATAAACAAAAAACCCGCATTTGCGGGTTTTTTAATTAAAGTTTTAATTATTTCTTTTTGCCTAATATCATCATCAAGATGATGCCGACAGCAGCCAGACCGACGATGCTGTATACTATACGCGCCATTTCTGGATTTGGCAAAATTGTGGCAACCAGGTCAAAATTGAAAAATCCAACCAATCCCCAGTTTAATGCGCCAATTAAAACCAATGGTTTTAACAAGTATCTTTTCAGTTCCTGCATTTTTCTCTCCTTTGTAAATACTATGCTACAATTATATCAGTTTTGACGGGTCAATTATCTAGGATATAATTCATAGTATCAAAACGGATTCTTTTTCCATTTGTATCCGGCATATGCGTCTTTGTATGCTCGTCCGAACAAATTATTCATATATTCGTTATCAAAAAACGATGTTTTCCCCTTGAACTTGAAATCGTCCGGTATGGATGCCAAGTTATAGTCTATATTGTTGCTTTTCAGTGTAGAGTACATTCTGCACAAATCGCCATAGGTCTGATACTTGATAATCGAATCAATGGATTTTCTGAAAATATCAAAGGTTCGGGGTCTGACGACTTTGTATTCCGAGTGCAGTTTAGAATTTCTGATTAAATACATTTTTCTGTTATAGTCACAAGATAGGGCATATATTTCTGGCGGCAACAATAACTGGGAAATCACGCCGCCATCAACATGCATTTCTTTATATTTTTGGCCATCTACATTAACATCAAAGAATACTGGCGGAAATATCCCCGGCAAGGCCGAAGATGCCAATATAATGTCTATAATTAACGCTCTGGAATCTTTTTTTCCTGTGGCGGCAATGGCGCCAACATCCCAAATTACAGGCTTTTGAGTGTCCAGATTGGTCGTGCTGATGTATAATTTCCGACCTTTTTTATTTTCCGTGGCAATTTTCTTTACAATTTCTGGTGTTATAAGTGTTTCTAATTGCGTTTTCAATGGTGAAGCATCTGACACGGCCAATCCCCAAAATATACCATCCAAAATATCAAT
>CAZHPG010000048.1:0-5430 GCA_964534055.1 uncultured Muribaculaceae bacterium
TTTATGTGCCTGCACCAACGGGCAAAATGTAACGCAGGACGTTTCATTAAAAAGTTCTGAATCTGAACTTGAACCACAGGCTAGTCTAAAATATAACTTGCAAATAAAAGCATGTGATGACACAGCAAATAAAGAATTTGATAAGCCTGAAAATTCCACAACTGTTGGTATAGGTATAACTTTAAACAATCAAATTGAGTGCTATAAATCAATCGTATACGAAATTATTGATAATAATTATAGCAAACAATCTGAAAGCATGAAAAAAGATATGAATGATTATATCTATTTATCAGGCAGCCTTATGGGGATGACACTCAGACCAGATAGTTGTTATCCAGCATGTGGAACGATTGTTGGGAATCGGGCCGCTGCATATTCTTTGGAAAATGTCAGAAAGTATTTGGATGTTTTAATAAATAAAAACTCAAATGTGGAAAAGCAGTAGCTTTATTTATATCCACTATAATCAGCATTTTGGAAAAGACGCCATTCGGCATTTCTGCGATTATTAAGCAGTCTGCCATTACTAAATGCATACCAAGCATGTTTTAATGTTGGGTATGTTTTGCTTACATAATTTGAATTATCGTTTAAGTATTTTCGAACAGTTGATTGATATAAACCTTTGTTTATATTATCTGTCCTGGCATCTCCTGGACCGATATTAAATACGAGAGACACCAAAGCATCATATTGATTTTGTGTTATTTTGTAAATAGTGTCTGCGTTTATTTGTTTTTCTATAATTGAATAGGTTGTTTTTAAATCTTTTTTAAATAATTCTGTTGCTTCTTTTTCGCTTAAACCGGCACGAAAGTTTTCATTTCTTTGTATTAAATGTCCATATCCAATAGTTGCTCCTTCGGGCAAAGGTTCATTTTCTTTAACAGGTAATTTTGTTTTATCATCATAGATTACATGCTGCCCATCTACTTTAATTGCTCCTTCAAGATTTTTTAACCAGTTGATTCCCTTCTCGCTTAATTTCATTTCTTTCGGGTTCATTGTTTCATCCTTGTTAATATCCGCGTTATATTTTTTACTTTTTATTTTATTCCCGTTTTCGTCTATTTCAGATTCTTCGATCCAGCATTTGCAATTTTCATGAACCGGGCATTCTGGTAATTCGCTTTCATCAAAAAATACTTGGCCATCCAGTTTTGCGCATTCATCACATGTTGATTCAGATTGTTCAGAATGCCACGTCCATATTTTATTTGCTTTTTCAAAATCTGGAATTTCCAAATCATAAAATTCTAAATCTTTGGTCAGTATTTCCCCATCAGGGTGTAAAACATTAACCACCATGGTTTCCGCGGGAATTACATATTGCTCTATATCAAAGTCAATTCCAAGATTTTCAAAGTATTCGCCAAACTCTTCCATTATCTCTTCTGCGGCTTCTTCCTTGGCTTCTTCAAAATCTGCATCAATTTGGTTTTGCGCATTTTCAAATTGTTCCAATGTCATATCAAATTCAGGCTCTTTCATTCTGCCAGTAGCATCAAATTCCATTTTACCTGGATAAAATATATTCAGGTATTTTGATACTTCTTCATTGGCGTTTTCATAGTCTGGATTGCTTTTGTTTGAATAGGCATCCGATTGCATCAGTTTTTTAAGAAAGTTTGGTGTTTTTATCATAAGGGAATCTTTTATATGTTGGCGGCGTCTTGGCTCATTTTTGCGATTGGGGCGATGTATTTTAACTGCGCATCACCATGCAGTGAAATTTGGTCGATGATTCCGCGGCGCGATAAAATTTGTAATCCGCGTTCGCACAATGGGCGAATAAATTCATGCAGCAGCCGACCATATGTTGCGCCCAACACGCGCATCATATCGGCGTTTCGCGCCAAAATTTCAGTCGCGGTCATTTCTTTGTCAGACATCAGTTGCAGGCGGTCGGCCAGCAAAGTGTGTAAAATTCGTGATCGAAAATCGGATAAAATAATTTGTGAAACATCAAAATCTGCGCCAGATTTTAATGGCGTCAGTCCTGTGCTGCCCACGGCCTTTGGTATGATTGCCCCAGGTGTCAGGTTTATGTTGGACAGATTTATTACGCCGTCATCATCGGCCTGCCAAATTCCGCTGACCGCAATGGTTGCGTTTTTCAGAACTAATTCTACAACCTTGTTCGCGGTCTTGATGTCGGGCAGGGCGCGCAACACGGGACTGCGTCCATAACTTTCGCCCGCCGCAACCGACCAGCGAAAGATAATGTATGGATTGGTTTCAAATTTACCACGCGATACAATATTGTTTTCCAAATCCCCACCGGCATCAATCCATGCGGTAAATTCAGTGCCTATCAAAGCCTGAACCAAACGCAATGGGGTTTCTGGATTATCTTTTATGGTCGCGCGCAGACTGCTTGGCGGCACCCATTCGGGATATTTTTCAGCGACTTCGGATGCGGGCAGGGATGTTGTATGAAAAATCGCACCACGAGTGATGGCAATATCGGTCATTGGAATTGCGGTAAAAGAAAAGGCGCTGTCTGCGCCGATTGGATTTTCCGACATGAATAAACACGCCGTCCCCAAAATAACTAAATCCAAATAGCATTGATGAATAGTCGTGTAAAAATTGGAATCATTCAAATGCGTGCGCAGCATATTTGTAGCATAAGCGGTCGATTCATTTAATGGTTCAATTTCATTTTCGCGAATCAGATTCAGCCATAATGATTCCGGCGGCGTCAGTAAAGAATACATAGATGCGGCCAGATTTTCCACTGCATCACCAGCGGTCGCGTCAAAAAGCGTTGCAGATTCGTCATCTGCGGATGGTAAAGAGAATCGTTGGCATTGTGTCCAGCGCCGCGACCATGGCTGACGCGCATCAATTGCTTGTTTATAAAGTTGCAAAATATTTGCATTCATTTTTGTTCCTTTTGTTTTGAATTTTTGAAATAAAAAAAACCGCCGCAATGCGGCGGTGGTAAAAATTGCCTATAAAATTAATTTTTTTCTATTGAAAATTTCGTATTCAATAAGTTTTGTAAATTATTATTTCTTTCATGATATTTTGACTCGACCGCATTGAAAGCATTCATTGCAAAATCATTATCCAATTCCAATGGTGACGACAATGTCCAATCATGTCCGCCATTTGCTGTGTATTCCCGCAGGCTGCAAAAATATCCTTTTGATGTTTTCCAAAACATCAATTGTCTTTGATTTGCAAACCAAAGTTTATAAATTTTTGATTTTGGTTCGTAATCCAAACTTGCCGTTCCACCAGAATCTTCGGCGGTTCGTGCCAATGTTGATTCCAGTGCCGCCATAAACGTTTCTGGATTTTTGAATTTATCTGCTTCGGCATTTATTGCCGCTTGAATTTTTGCCAATCGGGCAAGCATTTCAGGACTTAAATTTCTTTTTCTTTCTTCCATGCTGTAAATTATATCATAAATAATTAAATTTTAAACTCCGTCTTTGCACGGAGTGGACGCCAAAGCTGGCCCAGTGGGCGAACAGGGGTCGCGTTCAGACGCAATGCACCCGAAACCGCGTCCAGTCCATCATCATGACCCGCGCTGCCCATCGGTGTCCACCCCAGCATTTCGGACAGCAATGGTGTTATTCTAATGCGTTCGTGCGCCCACAGACGACCCGTGGTCAGCAGTGGCTCTGTCGCGTCCAAAATTCGTAATTCCTTGCGCGTATGATTTACGATTTTTTGCACCACTATGGATTGTGCGCGCTTTATTGCAAGCTCTCGTAGAATTTCGGGCAGGGCGTTCCCCAGGCCATTAATCTCTATCCCGATTACATGCGCGGCGTGCATATTCATAAATTCCAAAACTTTTTCACACTGAGTTGCCAATGGATGCAAATCATTATCATCAACAATTAAATACCGAACATCATGGATAAATGCGCGGCGGTTTTTATCATCACGATAAAGCAATACGCAAACGCTGGCGTCACTGCCGCTTCGTCCACCCGATGGGTCCCAATAGCATGAATATCCGGTTATTAAAAATTCTTTATCAATTCCCAATTTTGCTGTTCGCCCATCGAATTCGCCATCATAAAAATGCAACGCGCCCGGATCCAGGCGCGCTTTATCTTCGGAAATATATTCCAGCATCATTTGGCTGGAAAAATGTCGCGGTCCAACGGTGTCGCGCAAATAATCTATTTTCTCTAATGGAAAAACAGACGGCCAGGCGGGTGTGCCGCCAGCGTCAATGATAGGCAGCCGGAATACTGTGTATCCCCGCAAAAATGGTTGGGTTTGTTCATTCATGGGAAAATAAAAATAAAAAAACGCGCCATGCGCGTCCGTTTTTTCTGAGAATTTAATTATACCAAATTTTTCATATAAAATCAATCTAAAAATGGAATTTCTTCCATGTCGGGCCCTTGGGCGGGACCATTATTCGCGGCAACAGGCGATGAATAAGATGGTTCTTCGGATTGATAGCCTTCGTCCAAATCATCAAACAATGAATATTCCCCGTTGAATTTCAGTTTAATCGTTTCCGGTTTACCATGGCGATTTTTACCGATAATCAATTCCGCTTTCCCGCGTGAAGCATCCAAGCGTTTGCGCCAGTTGTCGGCCTTGTTGTTTGTAAACTTTTCGGAATGATCGCCGACAATATCGGACGGGTCGCGACCCTGCAGATAATATTCTTCACGATATGTGAACATAACGATGTCGGCGTCTTGTTCGATAGATCCAGATTCACGCAAGTCCGAAAGCAATGGTCGTTTGTCGTCGCGTGATTCAACCGCACGCGAAAGCTGGGACAGCGCGACAACCGGTGCGTCTAATTCCTTGGCCAGCATTTTCAGACCGCGGGTAATTTCAGATAATTCATTCACGCGGCTGTCATTTTTACGAAGAGTCGGCGACTGCATCAACTGCAAGTAATCAATAACAATAAGTGCGATACCGCCATATTTACGTGCAATGCGACGCGCGCGCGCCCGCATCATTGGAACGCTCATCCCTGGGGTGTCATCAACCAATAATGGAACATTGGATAGTGCGTCCGAGTATTGTGACATGCGCAAAAATTCTTGATCATTCAGACTGCCGTTTCGCATAGAGCTGGACGGGATTTTTGCCTGGGATGACAGCACGCGTGCCGCCAATTGAGATGCAGACATTTCCAAGCTGAAAAATACGACCGCGCCACGATACTTTTTATTTGCGCGGTTTGCCATAATTGCGCTGGCCGCGTTAAATGCAATATTCATCGCAACCGTGGTTTTTCCCATAGCGGGGCGCCCCGCGATGATTACCAAATCAGATTTATGTAATCCACTGATAGATTTATCCAGATCGCGCAGACCAGTGGTTAAACCAGATAATTTGCCATCGGCCTTGTATGCAATTTCGGCCTCTTCAAGTGCCACGCGCAGCGCAGCCCCCAGATTGGACGCACCGCGATCGGCCGATCCAGTG